>CASEAD010000089.1 GCA_949285775.1 uncultured bacterium | reverse complement strand
TTTTGATAGATAAAAATACCAATTTCTATATAAAAAATTACTCTAAAAAGGGAGTGATTGAAAAAAATATAGAAATTCATTGAAATATAAAGGAAAAATAATTGGGAAGTGCGTAAAACATTGCACACTACCATTTAAAGAAAGAAGTGATTAAATGAAATTATTAATAGGAAGCCACGTATCATATAAAACAGATACTGGATTATTAGGTTGTGTAAAAGAAACTCTGGATTATAATGCTAATACCTTCATGTTTTATACAGGTGCCCCACAAAATACAAAAAGAAGCAAAATCAATGATGAAATAACCTATAAAGCCTACGAACTAATGAAAGAAAACAATATAGACCTAGAAAATATAATTGTTCATGCTCCATATATAATTAACTTATGTAACGATAATAACTTTGATTTTTCTGTTTCATTTCTAAAGCAAGAAATAGAAAGATGTAATCAACTAAATATAACTAAATTAGTACTTCACCCTGGATCAAGCGTAGGATTAGAAAGAAATTATGCTATAGATAATATTATTAAAGGATTAAACATAGTTCTAGATAACAATTATAATGTCACTATCTGCTTAGAAACCATGGCCGGAAAAGGAACAGAAGTAGGAAAAACATTTGAAGAAATAAAAACAATCATTGATAATATAAAAAACAAAAATAAAATAGGAGTATGTCTAGATACATGCCACATAAATGATGCAGGATATGACCTTAATGAATTTGATAAAGTATTAGATGACTTTGATAAAATAATAGGTCTAAATTACTTAAAATGCATACATATAAATGACAGCAAAAACCCAATAGCAAGCCACAAAGATAGACACGAAAATATTGGCTTTGGCACTATCGGTTATGATAACCTAATAAAAATTATCTACAATAAAAGAATAGAACACTTACCTAAAATACTAGAAACCCCTTATATAACCAAAAATGATACCACCAAAGAAAAAATATATCCCCCATATAAATTTGAAATAGCCATGATAAAAAATAAAGAATTTAATCCTAACTTAATAAATGATATCAGAAACTATTATTCATAAAATAATTATATTGCTTTAAAAACTTATAAATGATATAATTATAACGGAAGAGGTGAAAAGATAATGAAAATATTATCTGTAAATGCAGGAAGTTCATCATTAAAATTTAGATTATTTGAAATGCCTGCTGAAGAAGTACTAATATCAGGAGTATTTGAAAGAATAGGAATAGGGGAAAGTTTTTATACAATAAAATTAAATAAAGATAAAATAAAAAAAGAAGCAATACTAAATAATCACGAAGATGCTTTTAAAATTTTAGTTAAAGAACTTATTGAAAATAAAGTAATAAGTTCAACAGACGAAATTAAAGCTATAGGACACAGAACTGTCCAAGGTGGTGAAAAATACAAACAAAGTGTTAGAATTGATGAATCAGTAATTAACGATATGATTAAATATTCACCATTAGCGCCATTACACAATCCCGCTGCTATCACCGGAATAAAAGCCGCTAAAAATATATTTAATAGCGCCGAACAGGTAGCAGTATTTGATACATCATTCCATGCTACTATGGATAAAATCAATTATATATATCCCGTACCTTATGAATGGTATACTAAATATGGCGTAAGAAAATATGGTATGCACGGAACAAGTCATAGATTTATCTCTAAAAGAATTAATGAAATTTTAGGAAAAGATAATACCAAAGTAATTACTTGTCATATAGGTAACGGTGCTTCAATAAGTGCCATACTTAATGGTAAATGTATTGATACATCAATGGGATTAACTCCTAATGCAGGTGTAATGATGGGATCTCGCTGTGGAGATATTGATTGCAGTATCATACCTTACATAATGAAAGAAGCCAATATGACATCTGAAGAAATAGATAATATCTTAAACAAAAAAAGTGGACTTCTAGGTGTAAGTGGCGTTAGCAGTGATTCTAGAGATATAGAGAAAGGCATAGAAGAAGGCAACGAAAGATGTATTCTAGCCCAAAAAATGTTTGTTAGAAAGATAATAAATTATATCGCTATGTATTATGTTGAACTGAAAGGAGCAGACGCTATCGTTTTCACAGCAGGAATTGGTGAAAACTCAATAAGTACTCGTAAGCAAATCATGGAAGGTTTAGACGTTTTAGGAATAAAGTTAGATGAAAACGCCAACAATTGTCGCGGAGAAGAAAAATTAATCAGTACCAAAGACTCTAAAATTGCTTGTTATGTAATACCAACTGACGAAGAACTAATGATTGCTAGAGATACTTATGAATTAGTATAATATAATGAGAAATAATATTTATAAAAAAATATATAAAATAATAAAAAAATATCCCATTATAGTAATAGCAAGACATATAGGAGCAGATCCTGATGCCCTAGGAAGTCAACTAGCATTAAAAAAAATAATTCAAAATAAGTTTCCTAATAAAGAAGTATATGCCATAGGAAATCCATCAAGCAGATTTAAATTTATGGGTGCTTTAGATAAAGTAGAAGAAATAGATTATAACCAAACACTATTAATTGTCTTAGACACACCTGATATAAAAAGAATTGATGGAGTAAATTTAGAAAATTATAATAATATAATAAAAATTGATCATCACCCATTCATAGAAAATTATGCCAACATAGAACTAATAAATGAAAACTCATCTTCTACTTGCCAACTAATACTAGAGTTTATATTTGCTAATCACTTAAAAATAGATAAATCCATAGCGGAACTTCTTTATATAGGAATTGTATCTGATACTGATAGGTTTATGCATGGCTATACAAGTGTAAAAACCTTTGAGTTAGTAGCGAAAATGTTAAAAAAAACTAATATAAATTTCATCTCATTATATGAGCCACTTTATATGAGACCAATAGCAGAAATAAGATTTCAAGGATATATTTATGAAAACCTAGAAATAACCGATAATAAAGTAGCTTATATAAAAATAGAAGAAGATTTATTAAAAGAATATAATGTTGATTCTGCAAGTGCCGGAAATATAATAAGTGAGTTAAAATGTATCAATGAAATATTAGTATGGATTTTCTTGACCGAAGATAAGAAAAATAATTTAATAAGAGCAAATATCAGATCAAGAGGGCCCATAATTAATGATATAGCATCCATTTATGGTGGAGGTGGACACAAATACGCATCAGGTGCAAGATTAATAAGTTGGGCACAAGCAGACAACTTACTAAAGGATTTAGATAACTTAACCAAGGAATATCTAGAAAAAAATGGTTAACATTATTGCCTACTACTATATTTAAAATAAAAAGCCTAATAAGACTTTTTTTTGTTTATCTTTTAACTTTAGTACCAAACTTTAATCTAAAAGGTTTGCAATCACCACTTTAATTTAAGTAATATTAATCTAACCATATTTTAGCCACAACTTTATTTAAAAATAAACTCTATTTTTCTGAAAATATTATTCTATACAATTTCTTTTTTTTTTGATATACTTATATTATGAATAAAAGGAGGAAAAAGATGGAAACTAATGATATGAAAAAAATAGATGCCTATTGGAGAGCAGCAAATTATTTATCAGCGTGCCAATTATATTTATTAGATAACCCACTATTAAAAAGGGAATTAACATATAATGATATAAAGAAGAATATTGTAGGACACTGGGGAACAGCACCTGGACAAAACTTTATCTATGTTCACCTAAATAGAGTAATTAAAAAATACAATTTAAATATGATATATATATCAGGACCAGGACACGGAGGACAAGCCATGGTTGCTAATACATACCTAGAAGGAACCTACAGCGAAGTGTATCCAAACATTACGGAAGATGAATCTGGTTTAAAAAAACTCTTTAAACAATTTTCCTTTCCTGGAGGAGTATCTTCCCATGTCGCGCCAGAAACTCCCGGTTCCATAAATGAAGGAGGAGAACTAGGCTACAGTTTAGCTCATGCTTATGGAGCAGTATTAGATAATCCAACCCTAATAGCAGCATGTGTTATAGGCGATGGTGAAGCAGAAACTGGCCCCTTAGCAGCGTCATTACATATAAATAAATTGATTAATCCCAAAACAGATGGCGTAGTTTTACCAATCTTACACCTAAATGGATATAAAATAGCAAACCCAACAGTATTATCTAGAATAGATGATATTGAATTAGATAATTATTTCAGAGGTTGCGGATATTTACCATTCTATGTAGAAGGTAGCGATCCCATGTATATGCACAAAAGAATGTCTGAAGTATTAGATGAAGTAATTGAAAAAATAAAAGATATAAAATACAAGAAAACTACCACTAGACCAAAATGGCCAATGATAATATTAAGAACCCCTAAAGGATGGACAGGTCCTAAAATTGTAAACGATAAACAAATAGAAGGCACCTTTAGAGCGCATCAAGTACCCGTATTAATAGATAGAAATAACCCTGAAAGTATAAAAATATTAGAAGAGTGGCTAAGAAGCTATCATCCAGAAGAATTATTTGATAGAGATGGTAAGCTAAAAAAAGAATTAAAAGAACTAGCCCCTAAAGGATTACAAAGAATGGGAGCAAACCCTAACGCTAATGGTGGACTACTACTAAAAGAATTAAATTTACCAGATTTTAGAGAATATAAAGTTGAAACCAAAAAACACGGCGAAGTAATAGCTCAAGATATGATTGAATTAGGAAAGTTTATAAGAGATATTATTAAATTAAACAAAGATAAACATAACTTTAGAATATTTGCACCAGATGAAGCATTATCTAATAGATTAAATCATATTTTTGAAAGTGACAACCGAAAATGGAACGCTATTAAACTTCATAATGACGAATTTCTAAGTAATAACGGTTGTATCATTGACTCAATTCTATCAGAGCATGTTTGCCAAGGCTTATTAGAAGGATATCTTTTAACTGGAAGACATGGATTCTTTACCAGCTATGAAGCATTCATCAGAATAGTAGACTCTATGGCTAGCCAACACGCTAAATGGCTAAAAGTTTCTAAAGAATTATCATGGCGCCAAAAAATATCTAGCCTAAATTATGTATTAACATCTCATGTTTGGCAACAAGATCATAATGGTTATACCCATCAAGATCCAGGATTTCTAAACCATCTGGTAACCAAAAAAGCTGATATAGTAAGAATTTATCTTCCTCCTGATGCTAATTGTTTACTATCTTGCTTTGATCATTGTATAAGAAGTAAAGATTATATTAATGTAATAATAGCATCCAAACATCCAAGTAAACAATGGTTAAGCATGGAAGAGGCGGTAATACACTGTACCCAAGGAATAGGCATCTGGAAATGGGCGAGTAACGATGAAAAATCAGAACCAGATATAGTAATGGCCTGCTGTGGTGATACTCCAACTCTAGAAACCCTAGCGGCAACACAAATACTAAGAGAAAACTTTCCAGAAATAAAAATTAGAGTAGTTAATGTTGTTGACCTAATGAGATTACAATCAAACACAGCGCACCCACACGGATTAACAGATGAAGATTACGATGCAATATTTACTAAAGATAAACCAATTATTTTTGCCTTTCACGGATACCCTAATCTAATACATGAACTAACATATAAAAGACACAACAATAACCTTCATGTTCATGGCTATAAAGAAGAAGGAACAATAACCACCCCATTTGATATGCGTGTTCAAAATGAATTAGATAGATATCACCTAGTTTTAGCAGCTTTAAAACAACTACCTCAACTAGGTAACCGTGGAGCAATATTAAATCAAATATGCAAAGATAATCTAGTTAGACACAAACAATATATTAAAGAATATGGTGAGGATATGCCGGAAATAAAAAATTGGACTTGGAATATATAGAAATAACCTCATCAATATGAAACTAAAGTATAAAAATATATTAATACCGGTTACCCAAACACACAATAATTTAATAATGCGCTATAGATTCCAGAAACTATACTATGCTATCATAATATATGATTGCAATCGCTACAGCTCCATTGCCTCTAAACAAAGAGTAGATATTGTTATGACAGATGAAAACTTTAATATTTTATCTTACCTAAAAGAAATGCATGAAAATACTGTCTTTGAGAATCCTGACGCTAAAATAACCATTCTTCTCCCACTTAACTCTATAGAAAACCTTGAAGTTAATACTAAATTTGAATTAATAAATTAACTAAACTATCAACAATTATGTGGAAAACCTATTTATATATATTTATTAGAAAAGTATAAAAACTTAAAAACAATTACAACCCTACGGTGCTGTATTGTTTTAAAAAGTTTTTTGTTTACACATACATAATATTTCCTTTTATAATAATTGTACTAGTTACATTATAAATAATCTAAAAAATAAGAAATAATTAAAATTATTAAGTTAAAAAACTTTCAAACTTTATTGCAGGTGTTTATCAAACTAAACAACACACTGCTTCAGCTACAGGAAAAAGTTACTGGATTAAGGTAAAAAATGATGGTGCCACTGTAAGTGGAAACTATAATATTATTATAAGTGATGTAGTACAAAGTTAACGATGAGAATTTTAACTTTCTCATCTTTTTTAGTATTAAGGAGTAGGATAATGAAAAATTATATAATTCTAAGTTTAAAAAATAATAAACTATCTAATTTTTTTCTATTTATATGTTTGTTTTTCGTTTTATTAATTATAGTTGTATTAACTAATTTTAAGCTATCTTTTTATAAATATTTAACTTACATTACTGAAAACTATTATGATGCTAGGAAAATAGAAGCCGTTAATCTTGATTTAACCTATGAAGAAATGGAAACACAAATTAGACAGATTGACCATGTAGCAGATGTATTTTTCTTTAACGATTATAGAACAGGCTTTGATATTAAAAGTAGTAATGAATCATTGTTAGAAAGAATGTATGTTGCTCCAGCAGGAGAAGGATATATGCCACAAGCAATAAAGGGTAAGAATATAGAAGAAGAAACTGATTTAATATGTCCAATAAAATTAGCAAACTCGGGCACCAATGGTTTTAACACTGAATTTATAAATATGGAAGATTATTTAGGTAAAAATATAACCCTAACCAAAGATGTATATTATCTAGAGAAAATGGGTCAAGAACCAGTTGTTATTGAAACAAAAGAATATCAATTTAAAATAGTTGGCCTATATGACTACAGTGCTTTTGGGGATGAACCATATTATTGTTATACATTTAAAGATGTAATTGGAAATATTGTAAAAGAAACTAACCCAATTTATGCAGAGGATTATTGGCCAGATAATTATCTGTATGAAAGTGGACCTGAAACTGGAATTTTTCCTTATATCGACATTATAGTAGATAAAAATGAAAATGTTTCTTATGTAGAAAATGAATTAGAAAAATTAGGCTTTCAACACAGTACAATGTTTTTTATTGATTATGAATTTTTTGATACAGTTAATATTTTATTTAATATTGTTTTAGAATTTATTCTCATAATATTTGGTTTACTATTCTATACTTTTTTAAGTAAAAATATGAAAAAAAGATATAACGAATTATGGATATTAAAAGCAATAGGTTATAATGATAATCAAATTACAAAAATAGTATTATATAATGCTTTTATTATCTTTTGTATAAGCTTTTTCTTAAGCATAATATTCTCACTTATAATAAATTATTTTATTAATGCCATATTATCAAATAATGCACAATTAATAGGACTTGTTATAAAAAATAATTATTTAGCTATATTTCTAATATTTATAGCGTTTATACTTGAGTTTGTATGGTTTAATTATAGATTAAAAAGTAAAGTAAAAGTACTATTAAGGAGGAAAACTTGTGAAAATTAGTAACATTTCTAAAAGTTATTATTTAAATGGATCAGAGATTAGCATTTTAAAAAACGCCAGTTTTGAATTTAAAAAAGGTAATTTTTATGCAATAATAGGTCATAGTGGGGTTGGAAAAAGTACATTATTGAATATACTTGGACTATTAGATGATATAGATAATGGAGAATATCTTATAGATGAAACTCCCGTAAATGAATTAAATGACAAAGAAAAGTCAGAACTTAGATTATATAAATTTGGTTTTGTTTTTCAATCATTTTATCTAAATCCTAGATTAAAAGCATATGAAAATGTAATGATACCAATGTTTATAAATAAAAAAAAGAAAAATAATAAAGAAGAAGCCATACAACTTTTAAGTAAATTTAAATTAGAAAATCGTATTAACCATTATCCACGAGAACTATCAGGAGGAGAACAACAAAGAGTTTCTTTAGCAAGGGCCCTAGCAAATGATCCAGATATTATTTTAGCGGATGAACCCACTGGTAATTTAGATAAGGAAAATGAAAAAATAATCTTTGATGAACTAAAAAAGTTAACAAAAGAGAATAAAATAGTAATTGTAGTTAGTCATAATGAAATTGTAAAAAAATATGCTGATGTAATTTTAACTATTAAAGATGGAGCTTTATTAAAGGTTAATTAATATGAAATTATTAATGCTTAAAAGTCTAATTTTAAAAAAAGGTTTTATTAATTATATTTTAGCATTTGTTTTGTTATTTGGTACTCTAATTTTTTTAGTTAATACCCAAACTTCTATTAATAGATTAGTTGAAGAAAGTAAAAATAATGTAAAGTATAGAACAATTATAGTGACTTTTAAAGATGAAGAATTATTAGAAGAATTAGAACAAGATAATATGGTTGAGAAAATAGAAAAAAAAGATGAAT
>CASEAD010000088.1 GCA_949285775.1 uncultured bacterium | reverse complement strand
ATAAATATTATTTCTATCTACTTCATATTTTCTATTTTTCATTTTTAATCCCCCCTGATAGGTAACTATGTTAACATATTATTACCTATTTGTCAATACTATAATTTAAGATAATATGTGTAATTATTAACTTATAATTACTTGTTTTATTTCTTTGGGAATATGATAAGTTTTTATTCTTTTCTAACTTTTAATTTACGATATATATTTTATATACTATAATATTATTACATGGGTGATACTCCCGAAATCGGAAGAAAGGTGATATATATGTTATATAGTATGAAAGAGGCTTGTAACCAGACGGGGTTTTCTTATGATACTTTAAAGTTTTATTGTAATGAGGGGTTAATTCCTAATGTAAAAAGGGATAAGAATAATTATCGTGTTTTTGATGATAATGATATAGCGTGGATAAAAAGTTTATCTTGTTTAAAAAGTTGTAATATGAGTATTGTAGAAATGAAAGAATATTTAGATTTATGTCTAAAGGGGGAATCTACTATTCCTGATAGGCAAAAGATATTAGATATTAAGCTTAAGGAGTTAGAAAATAAGATAAATGAAATACAAGATAGTATAGATTATATTCATTGGAAACAAAATTTTTATAATGATGTATTAAGTGGGAAAACTAAGTATTATAGTAATTTAATTGGTAATAATAATTAAAGAGAGTCTTTATTTAAGGCTCTCTTTATATTGGTTATACATTTTCATAAATTTATCATACAGTTTATTACATTGTTCTTTATCCATAGCAGGAATATCTTTAAAGGGATTATCAATTCCTAATTTAATATATTTATTATCCCCTAATTTATGATAGGGAAGAAAATCTATTCTTTCAATATTATTTATTCCTTTAAGTACTTCTAATAAGCCATTTAAATATTTATCATTATCCATAATTCCTGGTACTATAACCTGTCTTATCCATACTTTGCAATTACTTTTATTCAAAGCCGATATAAATTTCTTACTCTCATCAATAGAGTGGCCGGTTATATATTTATAGCCATCACTAGTTACATGTTTAATGTCTAATAATACTAAATCTATATATTTTAATATTTCTTCATAATTACCTAAACCTACGCCTGCAGTATCTAGTGCTATGTGAATATTATCTTTTTTTAGTATTTTAGCTGTTTCAATTATAAACTTACTTTGAAGTAATGGTTCTCCTCCAGAGAAAGTTACTCCCCCATTATTTCTTTTATAATATGGTTTATTGTTAATTATTTTTTTAGCAAGTTCCATTGGGGTGGTATTAGGATTTCCTATTTTCCAAGTTTCTGGATTATGACAGTATTTACATCTTAAATGACATCCTCCTAGAAAAACAACATATCTTATTCCGGGACCATCGACTGATCCAAATGATTCAATTGATTGAACGTATCCTTTTGTCATTACATTTTTTCGTGGAAGGTTCTAGATATAACTTCTTCTTGTTGTTTTCTTGTAAGTTTATTAAATCTTACAGAATATCCTGATACTCTAATGGTTAGTAATGGATATTTATCTGGATTGTTCATTGCGTCAATTAAGGTTTCTCTATTTAAAACATTAACGTTTAAATGATGCGCTCCTTTTTCAAAGTATCCATCCATTAGACTAACTAAATTATTGATTTGTTCTTCTTTATTCATTCCTAAAGCACTTGGAACAATTGAAAATGTATTTGAAATACCATCTTTACAACAACAAGCATAATCTAGCTTTGCCACGGAATTTAAGCTTGCGATAGCGCCACTTTCATCTCTTCCATGCATTGGGTTTGCTCCTGGAGCGAATGGTACACCTGCTGCTCTTCCGTCTGGAGTAGCACCTGTTTTATTACCATATACTACATTAGATGTAATTGTTAATACTGACATAGTTGGTTCAGCGTCTCGATAGGTTTTGTGTTTGGCAAGTTCTGTATAAATTTTGTTAAGTATTTCTTTGGCAATACTATCTACTCTATCATCATCATTACCATATTTAGGGTAGTCTCCTTCTATTTCAAAATCAACAGTAATTCCATCTTCGTTTCTAATAGGTTTTACTTTAGCATATTTAATTGCTGATAAACTATCTGTTGCAACTGAAAGTCCTGCTACACCGTAGGCCATATATCTATGAACATTGGAATCATGTAAGGCCATTTGTCCTGCTTCATAAGCATATTTATCATGCATATAGTGAATTATATTCATAGCATCACTATAAACTTTGGCAACACGTTCTAGTATTTTAAAGTAAGCCTTTTTTACTTTATCATAATCAAGTATTTCATCTTCCATTTTAGGAACATTTTCAAAAACAACTTGATTCTTCATCTCGTCAACGCCACCATTTATAGAATATAATAGTGATTTAGCTAGATTACAACGTGCTCCAAAGAATTGCATATCTTTACCTACTCTCATTGCTGATACACAGCATGCTATAGCGTAATCATCTCCATATATTGGGCGCATTAAATCATCTGATTCATATTGTATAGCATCAGTATCAATACTAATTTTAGCACAATATTTCTTCCAATCTTCTGGTAAATTGTTACTCCATAATACTGTCATATTAGGCTCAGGAGCACTTTCTAAGTTTTCTAGGGTATGAAGTATTCTAAATGATGTTTTATTTACTAGGGTTGTTCCTTCAGTAGTCATGCCACCTAAAGAGCATGTTACCCAAGTTGGATCTCCTGAAAATAATTCATCATAGTCAGGTGTTCTTAAGTGTCTAGCCGCTCTTAACTTAATTACAAATTGATCTATTATTTCTTGAGCATCTTTTTCTGTTAAGATACCTGCTTTTATATCTCTTTCAAAATAAATATCAAAGAAAGCATCTACTCTACCTAAGCTCATAGCAGCACCGTTATTTTCTTTAATAGCGGCTAAATATGCAAAATAAGTCCATTGTACTGCTTCCTTGGCGTTAGTAGCGGGTCTACTTATATCAAAGCCATACTTTTTAGCCATTTGTTTTATTTCTTCTAAAGCTCTATATTGCATAGAGATTTCTTCACGATGTCTTATAACTTCATCAGTCATTTCAGTAATAACTTCATTATCAAAATCTTTTTTCTTTTGTTCCATTAAATAATCAATACCATATAATGCAACGCGACGATAATCGCCAATTATTCTACCGCGACCATAGGCATCTGGTAGTCCTGTAAGTAAGCCAACATGTCTTGCTACTTTAATATCTTTAGTATAAGCATCAAATACGCCATCATTATGAGTTTTCATTAGCATATTCATGTATTTATCTAAAGTAGGAGCCATCTTATATCCATAAGCTTCTAATTCTTGATAAACAATCCTTTTACCGCCTTTAAGGTTAATACATCTTTTACCTAGTTTATCAGTTTGTAATCCTACTATTACATCATCATCTTCTGATATATAACCTGGTTCAAAAGCGTTAATACCTGCAGGATGTTCTACATCAATATCAATTACATGCTTCTTAACTTCTTCTAAGCACATATCTTCATATACTTTTAGTACTCTCTTAGTCTTGTCAGTAGGTCCTTCTAAAAAAGATTCATCACCATTATAGAAAGTATAATTCTTTTTAATAAAGTCACTTACATTAACCTCAGTTGTCCATATACCTTCTTTAAAATTTTTCCATTCTTCTCTCATATTACTTCTCCATCCTTCCTAGATTATTTTAACACAATAAATAAAAAAAATAACTATTTAAATTAAATTTTACACATAAATTTACATAGTTATTTTAACTATTCAAATACTTATTAACAACATCAATTATTCTATTAGCTTCTTTAACTAATTCATCATAATTATTACATATATAATCATAATCATTTTCTTGACTTTTTAATTGGTGATTTAAGGATAATTCTGCTAACTTAGTAAAGCCTAAATATTTACTATCGCCTTTTATAGCATGGACTAATATAGCATAATTACTCATATCTTTATTATTTTTATATTCTTCTATTTTAGGCATTCTTTCTTTCATTTCGTCTAAAAAGTCACTTAGTGTTTCGTTATACATTTCCATATCTCCAAGTATTTCTAATCCTGCTTCTACATCAATTCCATTATTAATTAAAATATTTTTATCCATTTTAAATTCTCCTTTCTTTTTTACTATTATAATTAAATGGTAAATATTTCCTTTTTATCTTTGGTTTAATTTTAACACATATTGTTTAATAATTGGTCAATGTAAACTAAAAAGAACCATAAAGGTTGGTTCAATTGTTATATCCGTCACTTAAAGTTAGGGTTACGGTGTCATCTTCTCCTAAAATGGTTCCTACTCCTATACTTTGATTAGTGACGTACCCGTTACCTGTGATGCTATATTTAACACCCATTAATTTTAATATATTAGTTGCATCTTTATATGATAGTCCTGTTAAATCAGGCATACTTTTATCGTAATTATCTGTAAGTATCGCTACGGTTGAATCTTTTTGTAAAATGCTACCTTCTGATGGATATTGATTAATTATTTTTTCACCTGTTCCTAATACATATAGATTGATATTATTATTCTCTAATTCACTCTTAACGGTATCGGTATATTCATTGATATAATTATCTAATGTATAACTAGTATAAGTGTTATCATCTGTTACTATATTTAAATATTTACTTGTATTTACTACAACATCACGAACGGCAGGTGCTACATAGTTAGTTGTGTCTTTAGGTCTTTTTAATGCTGTGTAAATTATTATTTGTGGGTCATCTGTGGGATATAGTCCTGCAAAGGAATAGATATAGTCTGAATCTCCTACCATATAAGTACCGGTTTCTGAATCATATATTTGGGCTGTTCCTGTTTTTCCCATTATAGGATAATCTTCCATATAATATGCACTACCAGTACATTTTTCAGAATCGTTGCATACAACACTAGTTAATAATTCTTTTATTTTATTAATAGTACTACTACTTGCTACTGTGTCTACTACTTCTACTGTTGCTTCATATGTAGTTTCTAAGCTATCAGTATCTACTATTTTAGATACTATATATGGTTTTAATATTTTACCATCATTACTTATAGCAGTTAGAGCTTTAATCATTTGAATAGGTGTTATAGTTATTGCTTGGCCGAACGTAGCAGAGGCGGCATCGATATCATATTTAAAGTTAATACTGCCTGACATTTCTCTTTCTAATGTAAAATCAGTCTTTTCACCAAAGCCATAATTACTGTAACAAGCATTTAGTTCTTGTTTAGTTATTATATTAGTTTTTAAAAGAGAGGCTGCTCCAACATTTGAAGACATGGCAAAACCGTAATCATAGGTAATAGTTCCCCAACCTGTTTTATTCCAGTCATGAATTACTGTTTTACTGCCATCATTTGCTTCATAGGAGATATCTCCAGATTCGAATGTTTCACTGCCATTATATTTTCCACTTTCAATAGCGCACATATAACTAAATATTTTCATGGTAGAGCCTGGTTCATAAGTATAGCCTGTCATTGGGTCAATATAGCTAGTCATATCTTTATCATTTGGGTTAAAGTTAGGACTAGTAGAATATGCTAGGATAGCACCAGTTTTGGCATCTGCTACAATCATTAGTCCCCATTCTGCTTCGCTATCTTCGATCATTTTTTTAACAGCGTTCTCAGTAAATAATTCAATATTGCTATCAATGGTTAAATATATATCATCACCATCGTCAGCTTCTTCTACATATTCTCTTCCATTAGCAATTTTATAGCCATATCTATCTTTTTCGTAGGTTCTATATCCGCTACTGCCGGTTAAAATATCATTATAATATTCTTCAATTCCAAGTTGACCTACTTTCCAAACATTACCATCTTCGTCTTCTTGGTTAACTGTATAACCAATAGTATATGATGCAAAGTTTCCGCTAGGATAATATCTTTTTGTTCCCTCTATAAAATCAATACCAGGTAGATTTAAGCTTTTTATTTCTTCCATTTGAATTTGGGAAAGATTTCTACTACCTGGGCCTAATTCTACTTGATAGGCATCTTTACTTAATAAATTAGTTAATATTTCTACATCCATATCTATATAAGGTGCTAAGGCTTTAGCGGTGGCGCTAGGATCAACAACATGTTGGGGTGTGTCAGAATTTTCACTTCTACTTTCTGATAAATAGGCTATTACTGAATAACTTGCTACGTCTTCTGCTAATATATTTCCATTAGCGTCTAATATACTTCCTCTAGTTGGTAATATTACTTCTTCTTCGGTATTTCTGTTTTTTATAAAGGCAGTTATTGTGGAATCTCCTACTTGGTAATCAGCAATACAGAGATAGAGAACTCTTATAACAAAAATAATAAATAAAGCTGGTACAAAAATAAACATTAAGAAATTAGATTTTACTTTATTAATATTTATCTTTTTAGCTTTTTTCATTATTTCACCTCTTTAATCTATTGTTTTTATATTATCACTATTATAGGATAGTCCATATTCTTTACTTACTTCTTGTATGTTATCTAGTGATGTCATTTCATCTATTTTTATATTTAGACTTTCATTAATATTTTCTTGATCAGTTACTTCTTTATTTAATTTTTGGACTTCTAAATTAATCTTAGCTAAAGTAGTTTGTCCACATACTAAGCCTACTATTAGTCCAATAATAATAACTATACATAATTTATACATAAATCTTTCAAATTTGCAAAAAAACCTTTTCTTTTTATTCTTTTTCATAAATAATCAATCCTTTACTTTTTCTACTACTCTAAGTCTAGCGCTGTGTGATCTAAAGTTATCGTTTAATTCTTCATCACTTGCAGTTATTCCTTTAGAAATTATTTTTAATTTTGGTAAATAATCATCGGGAATAAGAGGTAGTTTTTTTATTTTACTATCTATTTCACTATATTTTTTAAAGATATTTTTTACTATTTTATCTTCTAGAGAATGAAAGGTAATTACACATAATCGGCCATTTATATCTAATAGATTAATTGCTTGTTCTAGGGCAGACTCTAATACTTCTAATTCGTTATTAACCTCTATTCTTATAGCTTGAAATGTTCTTCTAGCAGGGTGTTTTTCACGCATAGCTTTGGCAGGGATACTAGATTTTATTACTTCTACTAGTTCTAATGTTGTTGTTATTGGTTGTTTTTCACGATGTTTTATAATATTCCTTGCGATACTTGTGGCATATTTTTCTTCGCCATATTCTCTTAGTATTCTAACTAAATCATTATAACTATATTCATTAACAACATTATAAGCTGAAAACGATTTGCTTGTATCCATTCTCATATCTAATTTAGCGTCTTGGTGAAAACTAAAACCTCTATCAGCGCTATCAATTTGAACTGATGATACACCTAAATCAAATAAGATACCATCTACTTTAGTTACATTAAATTTTGATAATTCTTCAGTAAGATTTATAAAATTACTTTTTATAACGGTAAAATTACTAGATATATTTGATAAATAGTTTTTACTATAGTTGATTGCATAATCGTCCTGATCAAAGCAATATAAATGTCCGTTAGGAATATTTTTTAGTATTTCACTTGAGTGTCCTGCATATCCTAATGTGGCATCTACATATATACCGTTACTTTTAATATTTAAGTTATCAATACTTTCTTTTAAGAGAACACTTTTATGTAACATAGGTATCTCCCCCTATCTATATAGTATATATTATCTCAAATAGATTATAATGTAAAGAAAAAAATGTTAACTTTACATTTAAGTTAACACTTATTCTAATTATGCAACACTTATTTCTATATTTTTAGCGTTGGTGTAATCAAAGTAATCATCAATTGATATTTCGACACTAGTGTTGGCTTTTAGGTTAGTTAAATTTCTTTCACTGGAATATATGTAGTTACCATCGTTATCTAGAAAAGCAATATTTATAGATATATAATCGATATCAAAGTCATTATCGTTATGTACTGTAACAGTAAAATATGATTGATATTCATCAGCATATAGTGATATATTATCGAATTTAATTTCCGCGTCAAATGTTTCGCCGGCGTCATTTGTATAATATCCAACAGTATGTTCTGTTAATATTTCTTCTGATATATTAACCTTTTTACCATCTTCTATTTTGGCGTTTTCAAGATTATCAAAGTCAATCACGTATAGGGGGTCTTCATCTGGGGGTGCTGTTTCTTCTTTGGGTTTACTGATATTATAACCGATTAATGTTCCTATAAATATTAATAATATTCCTAAAAATATAATTATTTTTTTCTTAGTACTCATTTTAACTATCCTTCTTTGAAATTCTTACTTTAATTTTTGTTGTTTTTGGGGTATAAGTAGCCTTATTATCTTCACCGGTTACTATAACTTCTACTTCATAATCGCCTTCGCTATAACCTGATAAGTCTACTTGGGCGGTAATTGAACTAGCATCAATATTATCAATTACGCTTTGAGTTCCTTTTACTACTACTGATGTTTTACTAGAGTCTTCACCAATCGCTACGGCTTTATAGTTTTGATCTAGATTTATTGTTGCTATAGTTACATCATTTATTTCTTTGGTAACTTCATCACCTAAGGTAATTTTAACATTTACTGTATTGACAGACATCTCTTGTATATCAGCAGGCTTTGAGATGATAATACTATATTCTTTTTCTTCTGATAGGTTTGTTACATCTACTTCTACTGGTATATAATCAACATTATCTAATACATCTTGATTGGCATATATGGTTACTGTATTTACATCTGTAGTAATGCTATCAATGGCTTTACCAAATTCAACACTTCCTTCGGGAACAACTCTAATTGGCACTTCTTTACTAGGGGACTCTATATTTATAGTTGCTGATAATTTTGCTGGTTCCATTTCTACGTTCTCAACGATATTACCATCTGAGTCATATGCTACTAAAGCGATATCATCTAAAGTTGTAACGCCTATATCAGGATCAACTATTTTTCCTACATCGACCAATGCTTTGACGGTTGCTACTTGGGATAGGGTATGCTCTGCTCCTTTGATTACTACTTCATTTTGATTTAGAGTTACATCTCCTATAGATAATTTGCTGTCTAATTTATTGGTATTTATAACATCGACAGTAGCGGTTCTTGCTTCTGATATTTTAGAATATATACTAATATTAATTACACTGGGATCTAATTTATAATCTACTGAAGTAATGGGACTATCATAATTTAAAGTTATGGTATGAGTACCTACTTTTAAATTGGATAAATCCGCTGTTACTACTCCACTAGATAGTTGTTTTGCTAAATATAAGTCTACTTTTCTTCCTATTAAGGTTACGTCTACGCTTTCAGGAAGGCCTTCTATTACATAAGCATTTGTATTATATGTTACTTCTACTTTTTGCCCATATAATACTTCTGCTGAGTTATCAATCATTAAGGTTGATTCATTATCGATATATAAAAACAAACCGATTGCTAGTAATAAAGATAGTACTATTAAAGTATTCTTTTTTACTAACCATTTTTCAAATCTATTTGTTCTATTACCCATTTTATCAGTAATTAGCATTATAAATTTTGTTATAGGTACTATTATATGTTTATCGATAAATTTATAAATACTTCTAAATATAGCAGTAATGGTTCTGGAGATATTTTTAATTAGTTTCATTCGTATCGCCATCCTTACTATCATCTTCAAATTCATCATCTAATAACATTTCACTGCGTGGTTTTAATTCTTCAACTAGCATCATTCTAGCATCATCTATGGATAAGTTATAATTTAATACGCCACTTAACGCTATTGATATTTTACCGCTTTCTTCACTTACTACAATAGCAATTGCGTCTGTTTCTTCGCTGATACCTAATGCTGCTCTATGCCTTGTTCCTAATCTTTTATTTATCTTGGTATTTAAACTAATTGGGAAAACTGCTCCGGCACTGGTAATTCTATTACCTTGTATTATTACACCGCCATCATGTAAGGGGTTTCTTGGGAAAAATATAGAGATTAATAATTCTGAAGATATATCCGCATATATACCTTTACTTCTTTGGATATAATCATTTAAACTAACATCTCTTTCAATAACAATTAATGCTCCTATTCTTGACTTTCTTAAGTATTCTATTGCATTCATTATTTCATATACCATTTTTTCTCTTTCGTCCATTGTTAAGACTCTATGTCTTGTAAGCATTTGTTGTCTTCCTAGATGTTCTAAGATATTTCTTATTTCTGGTTGGAATATTATAATTAATGCAAGTGGCCCCCACATTACAACATATTCTAGGAGTAATCCTACTGTTGTAAGATTAAAGAAATCACTTAATATTTTTACAATTATTATTATAATAACCCCTTTAAAGATTAAAACCATCTTTATATTATTCTTTAAGTTCTTTAATACCCAATAAATCAGTAACCATACTATGGATATATCAATAATTTTCTGAATAACAGTAATCACACTACTAACCGTCATTATTTACCTTCTTTCTATCTCTTAGATAATTATATCATATAGAAGACATCATCTGCAACCTAATTTTAATTTTTTTAGGCAAAAATATATGAGTAAACTATTATATATTAATATACAATATAAAGAAAAATATTATTT
>CASEAD010000087.1 GCA_949285775.1 uncultured bacterium | reverse complement strand
CATTTTTTAAAATCCAAAAAAACTCGCATTCCCTTATAAATAAAGGGTTTGTGAGTTTTTAACTTTATACAACTGTCAAACTTGAGAGTATAATACAATAAATTAAAAGATTTTTCAATAAAAAAAGAGAAATTTATTTTTTATTTTTTTAGAAATGTCTAATTTTGTTATAAACTTCTTTTCTTTATTTCATTGTAATTTCTAGGGTATTTGAGACTGGTAATGTTATTTTTGGTATATAGAATAAGAGTTCTAGTGCTGTTTTCTATTGGTAATTTAAATTCTATTTTTTTGGTTTCTGTTATAGATAGTTTTTTATAGTATGTTTCTATATTAATTAATTCATTATCAACTTTTCCTTTCATTGCAATATAGACACCATTAACTTTTACTAGTGGAATAGAATATTCTAATAGGTGTTTTAATGGCGCTACAGCGCGGGAAGTTACTATATCATATTTTTCTCTTACTTTTTTAGAGTATATTTCTGCTCTTTCGTTTATTATAGTTACGTTTGTTAGATTTAGTTTTTGGGTTATTAGGGAAATAAATTTACATTTTTTAGTATTAGATTCTACTAGTGTTATTTTTAAATTAGGGTATATTATTTTAAGGACTATACCTGGGAATCCTGCTCCTGTTCCTATATCACATAATTCTTGGTTAGATAAATTAATTATTTTGGTTAAGGTAAGACTATCATAGAAGTGTTTTAAGTATACTTGTTCTATGTCAGTAATAGAAGTCAGGTTATACTTATTATTTTCTTCTATTAATAAGTTATAGTAGGTATTTAGATTATCTAGTTGTTCTTTAGTAATATGGATATTTAATTTTTTTAATTCACTGATAAATATTTCTTTATTCATTATAATTCTTCCTTAAATATACCATTAATATCGAGATATCAGAGGGGTTAACACCACTTATTCTTAGGGCTTGTCCGATGGATGTTGGTCTTATTTTTTCTAGCTTTTGTTTTGCTTCGCTAGCGAGGTTTAATATTTTACTATAGTCAATATTATCTGGTATTTTTTTTGATTCGTTTTTTAACATTTTCCCAGCTTCTCTTTCTATTTTTTTGATATACCCTTCATATTTAATTTGGATGTCTACTTGTTCTATTACTTCGTTACTATATAATAGGTTATATTGTTCTTTTATTGCACTTAGTTTAATATGAGGGTCTTTTAGGTAGTCATATAGGTTAGTTCCATATGATCCTTTAATATTTTGGGAAGTTATTTTAATTTCTTTTAATTTTTGTTTTAAGTCTTGGATATCTTTTTCTTTTTTTATTAGTTTATTATGTCTTTCTTCATCAATTAAACCAACTTGGTAACCATATTCTCTTAATCGTAGATCAGCATTATCATGTCTTAATAATAGTCTGTATTCTGCTCTTGATGTTAACATTCTATATGGTTCATTTGTTCCTTTGGTAACAAGATCATCTATTAATACGCCTATATAAGCTTCATTTCTTTTTAATATTAAAGGGTCTTTTTCTTCTAGTTTTAGTGAGGCATTGATTCCGGCAATTAATCCTTGAGCAGCGGCTTCTTCATAACCACTAGTACCGTTTATTTGTCCGGCTGTAAATAAGTTATTTAAAATTTTTGTTTCTAAGCTTGCTTTTATTTGAGTAGGGTATATTGCATCATATTCAATGGCGTAAGCATATTTTAATATTTTAGCATTTTCTAATCCAGGAAGGGAATGAACCATTAGTTCTTGGATATCTTCTGGCATGCTGGTTGAGAATCCTTGTAAATATATATCATCATAATATAAGCTTTCTGGTTCTAAAAATAGTTGATGTTTTTCTTTATCAATAAATCTTGTTATTTTGTCTTCAATTGATGGGCAATATCTTGGACCTATTCCTTTAATGTCATTTAGTCCACCATACATACTTGATTTATTTAAGTTATCTAGAATTATTTTATGAGTAGTTGGGGTAGTATATATTAAGTGGCAAGGTATTTGATTATTAACATTATATATTGCTGGTAGGTCATGAGAGAATGTGTATGTTTCTTCATCGCCAGGTTCTAGTTTGGTTTTGGTAAAATCAATGGAATCTTTTTGAATTCTTGGTGGGGTTCCTGTTTTTAGTCTTAATATTTCAAAACCATATTCTTTTAATTTATCGCTTAGATGTTGGGAAGGTTTTTCTCCATTTGGACCACTTCTTGTTCTGGTTGACCCTCTTAGGATGTCTGCTTTTAAATAAGTTCCTGTAGTTAGTATTACTATCTTAGAGTATATTTTCTTGCTATTTTCTAATATTACTCCTTTGACTGTTTTATTTTCTACTATTAGATCCTCAACCATACTTTCTAAAATATCTAGATTTTTCTGATTTTTTAGAGTTTTCAACATTTCTTGGGGATAAGTAATTTTATCTGCTTGGCTTCTTAAGGAATGAACAGAAGGCCCTTTAGATGAGTTTAACATTTTCATTTGAAGAACTGCTTTATCAGCATTTACTCCCATTTCTCCTCCTAAAGCATCAATTTCTCTTACAATTATTCCTTTAGCGGAGCCTCCTATAGATGGATTACAAGGCATGGTAGCAATATTATTAATACTTCCTGTAACAAGTAAGGTAGAGTGATTTTTTCTAGCGCCCGCTAAGGCTGCTTCGCATCCCGCGTGACCACCACCTACTACAATTATTTCATATTCATCTTTCATATATATCACTGCTTTCTTTAACGGTATATATTTTAACATATATTGTAGAAAAAAGGAATAGTCATAGTTAACTATTTCTTAAGTTTTTTGAGAATATTTAGAGATAATTATTATTTTATTTTCCTAAACAGAATCTTTGAAATAATTCATCTAGTAATTCATCTGTATATGTTTCTCCTATTATTTCACCTAAGATATTCCATGATTCTTTTAAGTTTAATTCTACCATATCTATCGGTTCATCATTTTTAATGGAGTCAATGCTATCATTAATTTTAATTAGTGCTTGTTCCAACAAGGCAATACTTCTTGCATCACTTAGATATGTTAAATCGTCTGTTTCTAATTTTTCTAAGTTAAATAATTCTATTATTCTTGATTTTAATTCATCTAGTCCTTCATTATTTTTGACACTTATTTTAATAATATTATTTGGTAGGAGAGAGTAGTCTATTTTAGAGTCTAGATCAGTTTTATTTACTAATATTATGCTATTTTTGTTTTTAATTAGTTCTATTAATTTTTTATCTTCGTTAGTTAATGGTTCATTATTGTTTAGTAATAGAATAATTAAATCTGATTTATTTATAATATTTAAGCTTTTTTCTACTCCTATTTTTTCTACTATATTATCTGTTTTTCTTATACCGGCTGTATCTACTATATTTAAAATAATACCGTTTAGAGTTATTGATCCTTCTACTATATCTCTAGTTGTTCCTTCTATATCTGTTACTATGGCTTTTTCTTCTTCTAATAGGGAGTTTAATAGACTACTTTTACCAACGTTTGGTCTACCAATTATACCTATATTTATTCCTAAGGTTAATATTTTACTATCTTTAGATTTGTTTATAATATCGATAAGTTTTTGTTTAAATTCTTTTATTTTAGGATATATATCATTATTAGTTAATTCTTCTATATCTTCATATTCTGGGTAATCGATATTTACTTCAATATTTGATATTATCTCAATTAAGTTATCTCTTAGTTCTCTAATTAAATTGGATACTTTACCATTTAACTGATTTATGGATAGTTTTCTAGCTTTTTCATTTTTGGATTCTATTAAGTTCATTATACCATCAGCTTCTATTAGATCAATTCTACCATTTAAGAATGCTCTTTTAGTAAATTCTCCTGGTTCTGCTAAACGGGCTCCATTTTTGAGTACTAGTCCTAATACTTTATTAGTGGTTGCTATTCCACCATGAGAGTTTATTTCTACAATGTTTTCTTTTGTAAATGTTTTAGGAGAAAGCATTACTGTTACTAAGACTTCATCTATTATTTCATTATTTGATATAATATGGCCATAATGAATAGTATGGGATGGTACTTTAGTTAGATCTTTTCCTTTGAAAATTTTATTTACTATATTAAGACTATCATTTCCACTAACTCTTATTATGGATATTGCTCCTACTCCTAAGGCAGTGGAAATTGCTGCTATTGTATCATTCATATTTTGCCTCCTTAATTGGTATTATTTTAGCATATTTTAAGTAAAAATGAAATGGGATTTTAAATAGAAAAAGAAGGTTTTAAACTTCTTCTTTAGGTTTTATTACAACATATCTATTTGGTTCTTCGCCATAACTTTCTGTATATACATATTTATTTTTAGATAGGATATTATGTACGGCTCTTCTTTCATAGGAATTCATACTATCCAGTTTAGCTTCTATTTTTGTTTTAGCAACTTCTTTAGCGGTTTTTTTAGCAAGGTATTCAATATTATGAATTCTATTTTCTTTATAATTTCCTACGTCTATTATTATTTGAAATTCATTATTTATTTTAGGTAAAACTATTTGTCTTATAATATTTTGTAGGGCTTGAATAGTTCTACCATTTTTTCCTATTAGTATTGGATTGTTATCTGAGAATATTGTAATAGATATATTTTTTTCTCTTCTTCTTACTTCTAAATTTATATTTATGTTCATTAAGGTTGTTATTTCAGTTGTAGTATCTTTGATATAATTTATTAGTTCATTTACATTAATTACTTGTATTTTTACTAGTTTTTTTAATATTCCTTGTTTTTCTTCTAGGACTTCAATTATCATATTTTCTTCTGTTATTTTTAGTTCTTGACTAGCTTTTTTTATAGCTTCTTCTTTAGTTTTAGCTTCAAATATGTATTTATCCATTTTTTACCTTCTTTCTCTCAACGTAGATATTTTGGAAAATGGTAAATAGACTTGAAGTTATCCAGTAAAGTCCTAATGCTGCTGGCAAGGTTAATGACGCTACTGCTATTATAGCTAACATAAAATATAAAGTATATTTCATCTGAGCCATTCCTGCTGCTTGATCTTTCATTGTTTTTCTAAAGGAGAAGAAGGTTGTTCCAAGAATTAATACGAGTAATAATATATACCAGTAGTTATGATTTTGGAATATACCAACCCATGGTGTGGTTCCCATTTGGAAGACTAAAAAGTCATTTTCAAATAGTGCTGGGGTTCTATTTATTGCTTCTAGGAATGCAAATAGTAGTGGTAACTGAATGAATGATAATAAGCATCCTGATAAGGGATTTATTTTATATTTTTGATATATCATCATCATTTCTTGGGCTTTTCTAGTTTGATCTTCTTGACTTTCTTTTCCTTTGTATTTTTTTTCAAGTTTTTCTAATTCTGGTTGGGCTTTTTTTATTAACTCAGATTGCATTGCAGTTTTTTGTGTTATTGGCATTAATACTAATCTTATTAGTAAACATGTAATAATGATTGATAATCCATAACTATCTAGAATATTTCCTATTTGAATAATAACCCACGCTAATGGTTTTACAAAGATACTAGTCCATAATCCTTCGTAATTACTTAAAGGATTAAAATCTTCACAGTTTGGTAATTCACTTATGTCTACTCCATTTTCTTCATAAATTTCTATTACATCTTCGTTTGTAGGTTTACAAATTATATTTTCTGTTATTGATTGTCCTGTTTTTTCATTTGTTACTACTTGATTATCTTCATCTTTTAAATTTTGGGTACAACCTGATAGTAGTGTTAAAGATAAAAATAGTACTAATAATATTTTTTTATTTTTTTTCATTGTTATCTCCTATCTTTTTTATGAGATTTATAAGATTTGTTTCTATTTGTTGATAGTTTAATTCTAATAATCTCTTTCTTATTATTATAACATAGTCATAAGGGGTATGTATAGTAAATTCGTTATTATCTATGATATTTTTTATTCTTCTTTTTATTTTATTTCTTATATTTGCCTTGCCAGTTTTTTTGGGAACTGATATTCCATATCTATTGGTTTTAAAATTATTTCTATAGTAAATAATAAAATAGTTATTCTTTTTGTAAGGAGAATTCTTGATTATTTCTGTATATTCTAAGCTTGATTTAATGATTTGTTTTTTTTTCATTAAATATCAATTCCTTTCCTATATATTATATACTTTAAAATGCTATAATGTAAAAAAAGGCTATGAGATAGCCTAAGCACATAATTTTTTTCTTCCCTTTGCTCTTCTACTATTTAATACATTACCCTTACTACTTTTACGTGCTCTAAAACCACAAGTTTTGGCTTTTTTCTTGTTATTAGGTTGAAAAGTTGGGCCTTGTGTTTTTGCCATTATTACACCTCCAAATCAAAACGCTATTATATTATATATTTTAATTTTTGTTATGTCAACATTTATGTTTACAAAAAAAATGTTTTTAGGTGGTTTTTCGTTATTTTTATTTATATATTTATTTTTTTGTGTTAAAATTATGGTATATGATAGGAGGAAGTTTATGTTTAAAGAGATAACCGCTATAAGTAAGAACTATGCGATGGTTGAACTTGAAAATCAAAGTAATGATGATTTATTAAACTTAAATGTTATTTTTGAGGATGGAGCAAAAAAAATATTGGGTGAAGTAGAAGAAATTGACAATGGTCAGGTAAAAATTACATTTCTTGGTGAATTTAGAGATGGTAGGTTTTATAGTGGTATTATAAGAAAGCCTACTTTGTCTGCTAAGGTTAGAATTATTAATCAAGAAGAACTTGGTGAATTAGTTGGAGATAATGATGATAAGAGTATGGTATTAGGTCTTTCACCATTATATAATGATTATCCAGTTAAGATTAATATAGATGAGATGTGGAGTAATCATAGTGCTATATTTGGTAATACTGGTAGTGGTAAAACATATGGAGTATCTAGGTTTGTACAAAATTTGTTTACTATTCCTGACAAAATACCCTTTAATAGTAATATTTTTATTTTTAATAATACTAATGAGTATGATAATGCCTTCAAGAGTATTAATTCTATTAATATAAATTATAATTATAAGATGTACTCTACTGGATCAGAGAGTGATAATCAAATTAAATTACCTTTGTGGTTGCTTAGTGTAGATGATTACGCCAACTTACTTGATGTTACTGATTATTCGCAAATATCTATTATTGAAAAGATGTTAAGTTTAGTATCTACATTTGCTAGAAATGATGAAGAAACAAAAAGATATAAAAATCATTTGATAGCAAGTGCTATTGTATCTGTTTTGTATACTAATCAAACTGCTGGTAGAATAAGAGATCAGATTTTTTCTATTTTAGCAGATTGTCATACTGATGAATTAAATCTTGATGTGGAAGTGCCAGGAATAGGATATACTAGACAATTTAGAAAGTGCTTTGAGATTGATAGTAAGGGAGAGTTTGCAGAGAGAATATTAATAGCGGAATATATTCAACAATTTATAGATAAATCAACAAGATGGAATGAGGATTATGTACCAATATATTTTACCTTAGATGATCTGGAAGTTGCTCTTAATTTTGCTTTAATATCAGAAGGATTGCTTTTAAATGAAAAATCTTATAGTGAGGCTATGGCTTTAAAAGTTAGATTACATACTTTAAATAATAGTAGTCTAAAAAAGATATTTGATTATGGTAAGTTTTGTAATGCTAGTGAGTTTATTACAGATATAATTATGGTGGGTTCAGATAAGAGAGCACAAATTATAAATTTTGTATTGGAAGAAATTGATGATAGATTTGCTAAGGCTTTAGTTAAGGTTTATTGTAGAATGATTTTTAAATTTTGTAAGGGGCTTCCTACTAGAGGGGCTATGCCTTTACATTTAATGCTTGAAGAGGCTCATAGATATGTACAAAATGACAATGATATTAACATTTTGGGGTATAATATATTTGAAAGAATTGCTAAAGAAGGTAGAAAGTTTGGAGTTATTATGGACTTAATCACGCAAAGGCCTACTGAGCTTTCTGAAACTGTTATATCACAATGTAGTAATTTTCTAATTTTTAAGATTACTCATCCAACTGATTTGGATTATATAAGGAAGATGGTTCCTAATATTAGTGCTGATGTAATTGAAAAGCAAAAGTCATTACAATCTGGTACTTGTGTCGCGTTTGGTAGAATGATGAAGATTCCTATGATAGTTAAAATGCAACTTCCTTCTCCGGAACCTCAGAGTGCAAATGCTTCAATTTATAATAAGTGGATGATTGAGTGGAAAAAATAGAAGTTGTAAATTTAGATGATGGTGAAAAAAATAGTTTAAGTTTTGATTTAAACTATTTTTTCATGTATTTGTCGATATGTGGAAAAATATCTTATTAATTATACGACATAATGGTGAATTTTATATAAATTCCACAGGAAATTGGGGATAACTTTTAATAAAAAAACTAGACAATATAAGGATTTAGTATATTTATATACAGTTTTCCACTTTTAAATAAATTGTTGAAAAATGTTTTCCACAGGTGTTGTTTATAATTTCTTGTGGATAAATGTGGATAACTATGTTTATCTCTTTAAATAATTAGGTTTGCACTGTGAATATAACTGTGGATAAATTTGTGTAAAAATGGTGTTTTTAAATTAGTTTTCCACAATTTAAGTTTTTTGTTACTTAATAATGAAATTTGTCCACATTTTATTTTTTTATGTTAGAATTGTTTTTAGAGGTTGGAGGAATTTGTATGGAGCTGGAACTATTGTGGAATAATTTTTTAGATAAAATTAAGGTTAGTATTTCATCTTTATCTTATGAAACTTGGTTTCAAGATACTAAACTGGTATCAATTGCTGATAATAACGCTATTGTTGTTGTGCCAATGACTTTGCATAAAAAACATTTGGTGGATAATTATCAAAATATTATTGAAAATATTTTTAATTCTCTTACTGGTACTAAATTTACTTTTTCGTTCTTAATAGAAGAAGAGTGGCAAGAAAAACAGGCATCAATGCCAATACCTTCGGAAAAAACAATTGAAATTATGGATAAATCTAATAATTCCTCAATTCAGAATTTAGAGGAGGCTAATTTAAATAAAGATTATACTTTCAATTCTTTTATTGTTGGTAGCTCTAATAGATTTGCTTTTACAGCTTCGAGGGCAGTTGCTGAAAAGCCAGGTAAGGCATATAATCCACTTTTTTTATATGGTAAGAGTGGGTTAGGGAAAACTCATTTGATGCATTCGATAGGTAATTATATAATTAATAATAGTGATTTAAAGGTTTTATATATTTCTAGTGAAAAGTTTGTTAATGACTATATTAATGCAGTTAGATATAATGATAAAGATAACTTTGATAGAATTGATTTTTTTAAAAATAAATATAGAAATATTGATGTGCTAATGATTGATGATATACAATTTTTAGGTAAGGCTACTAAGGGACAAGAAGAGTTTTTTCATACTTTTAATGAGTTATATAATGATAATAAGCAAATAATTATTGCGTCTGATAGATCTGTTGATGATTTGAAAATGTTGGAAAATAGGTTATTAACAAGGTTTAATTGGGGATTAACGGCAAATATAACTCCTCCTGATTTTGCATTAAGAATGAATATTATCGAAAAGAAGATTGCTCACCAAGAGGCTGCTAAAGATGTTCCGAAAGAAGTAATAGAGTATATTGCGAATAATTTTGCATCGGATGTTAGGCAACTTGAAGGAGCTATAACAAGAGTTTTTGCTTATGCGTTAATGATGAATAAAGGGCGAGTTGATCTAGATGAAGCTATTGAAGCTTTAAAGGATCAATTGACAGATAGAAGTGTTTATAAAAATGATGTTCATAGGATACAGACTGTGGTTTGTGATTATTTTAAAATAACTTTAGATGATATTAAAGGAAAGAAACGGACACAAAATATTAATTTTCCTAGGCAAGTGGCGATATATTTATGTAGAGTTATTGCTAATGAGTCTTTTCCCAAAATTGGTACATATTTTGGGGGGAGGGATCATTCAACTATAATGAGTTCATATAGAAAGATTGCTAATGATTTAAAGACTAATGAACAATTGAAGATTGTTATAGAAGATTTAAAAAGGACTTTATCCACATGAAATTGTGGAGAAAAGAGTATATTTCAACATATATTGTGGATAAAAATATGTTGAAGATTAAGGCTTTGGAGGACTTTTCCACAAATTCCACAGTATAATAATAATAATTAAATATAATAAGAAAGAAGGTAATATAATGAAATTTGTTATTAAACAAGAAATATTATTAGAAGGGTTAAATCATACTTCGAGGGCAATATCGCCTAGAAATTTAATTCCTATACTTACTGGTATAAAATTTGATTTAACTGAAGAAGGGTTATATTTGTCTGCAAGTGATACTGATATATCAATTAGGGCTCTTATACCTAGAGAAAATATTATTGAAGTTAAAGAATATGGTAGTATTGTTATTGGAGGTAAATATATTGTTGAAATAATTAAAAAGCTACCTAATTGTGATATTAATATTGAAGTAATGGATGGATACAAAATGATTGTTAGTACAAGTAATACTGAATTTAGTCTAAATGGTATAAATCCAAGTGAATTTCCTAATTTGGATTTATCTGAAAAGGATAATCCTGTTATTTTAAAAACTTCATTATTTAAAAATGTAATTAATCAAACTTTTTTTGCTACTTCACAAAACGAATCTAGACCTATTTTAACTGGAATTAATTTTAGAATAGAAAATAATTTATTAGAAGCAATTGCGACTGATTCATATAGATTGGCTAAGAAAAGTATAGCTATTGATAATAATAACTATGATTTTAATATTGTTATTCCTGGTAAGAATTTATTAGAATTATCTAAAATAATTGATGATGATGGTGTAAGTTTAGAGTTACATATATTTGAAAATAAAATACTATTTAAGTATAAGAATATTTTATTTTTATCTAGACTTCTTAGTGGTACTTATCCTGCTACTTCGTCAATAATTCCTGATAGTTTTAGTGTTAATGTAGAATGTAGTTGTAGTGGGTTATTTGAAATGATTGATAGAGCTTCTTTGCTTACTTCTGATAGGGATAAAAATATAATTAAATTAGAGTTAGGGAATAATAATCTAGTTATTTCATCTAATTCTCCGGAAATTGGTTATGTTGAAGAAAAAATGGTAGTTGATAGTAGTGATGAGATATCTATTTCATTTAGTTCTAAGTATATGCTTGATAGTATTAAAAGTTTTGGCACGGAGACTGTTACACTTTATATGAATAATGATAGTAGTCCTATTATTATTAAGTCTAAAGAGGATGAATCTTTGATTCAATTAGTGCTACCTATTAAGACTTATTAATAATTTGTTATGTATAATATTGTTCTCAATTTCTGATACTAGAAGTTGAGTTTTTTTTAAAATTCGACAATTTTAGATTTTTTTCGACATTATGATATGCTTTAATATTCTGCTGTACACTTATTGTGTATGGGAGGGGGTGGATTATGGAGCTTGATGATTATGATATTAATTCTGAGACTTTAATAATAGAACCTATTGATAAAAAGACGTCTAAGGTAGTGGAATTACATAGTAGTTTTATTGTCCATAAATCATGTTTATCTATTTTGAAAGAAAGTTGTTTATTTTTTGGTAGTTCTTATGAGGGACGAGTTGATAGTACAAGAAACTTTCTTGATTGTAAGGCTAAGGTTCCTATTATTATTGAAGAAAGCAGAAATATTATATTTTTTCCTACTTCTTCAATTAAAAATGATGATTGTGTTTGGATATCGTACCAAAATTTGTTGAAGTATAGTAGAAATAATGATTATTCTACGGTTTTATATTTTCACAACAATATAAGTATTATAGTTAATGTTAGATATAATGTTATTGATAATCAGATAATTAGATGTATAAAATTAGAAACTATGTGGAATAAAAGAAAAAGTGATTTTTAGTCATTTTTTTCTTTTATTTTGTATACATTTGTGGTATAATTATTAGTACGTGAATACTGTTTAAGATTAGTGGTGATAGTTATGAGCATTAATTTAATTTATAATGATAATAGAAAGTTTAAAATTAAAAAATTATCGTAATTATAAGGATTTAGATATTGAGTTAGGGAAGGGACTTAATATTTTTATAGGAGATAATGCTCAGGGGAAAACTAATATTTTGGAGTCTATTTATACTTTAGCACTTACGAAATCTTATTTGAATGTGAAAGATAAGAATTTAATTTTTGATGGTATGATTTTTGCAAAATTACAGGCGGTTGTATCTTGTAATGGGGTTAAGAATCGACTGGAAATTTTAATTAATAATGATAGTAAAAAGACTAAGATAAATGATAAAGAAATAAAAAAATATAGTGATTATATTTCTAGGTTTAGAGTTTTGATTTTTGGTCCAGATAGTGTTAGTTCTATTAAGGATGGCCCCGCTAGTAGAAGAAAATTTTTAAATGTAGAAATTAGTCAAATTTCAAATAAATATGTTAAGTTGTTACAGAGATATAATGTTATTTTGCGACAACGTAATGAGTTGTTGAAAATTATTAAGGGTTCTAATAAATTTGATAAATATTATTTGGATATTATTAATGATAAATTTTGTTCTTTAGCTGTTGATATTGTTTGTGAGAGAAAGAATTTTATTGATAATATTAATAAATATATTCGAGATATTTATAGGGAAATTACTGATTATGATGGATTGTTTATTAAATATGTTAGTAATGTTGAGTTTGATAGTGATAAAAATAATATGAAGAATAAAATGATGGATAAGTTGAATTCTTTTTGGGAAAGAGAGTTATCTAATGGAATTAGTTTATTGGGACCTCATAGGGATGATTTTTATTTTGTTTTGGATGATAAAGATTTATATATTTATGGTTCTCAAGGTCAATTTAGAGCGGCTGTTTTGGCTTTAAAATTATCAGAAATAGATATATTTAAGAGTGTTACTGGAGATTATCCTGTCTTACTTTTGGATGATATTTTTAGTGAATTTGATGTTAAAAGAAAGAATAGGTTAATTAATTATATATTAAGTGATATTCAAACTATTATTACTACTACTGATTTGAATATGATCGATGATATTTTGGTTAATAATGCTAAAGTTTTTGAAATAAGTTGTGGAAAACTAATTAATGATTTGAAAGAGGGTATGCAAAATGAATAATGAACATTATGATGCTTCTGATATACAAGTGTTGGAAGGATTAGAAGCTGTTAGGAAAAGACCTGGTATGTATATTGGTACAACTGATGTTAAAGGACTTCATCATTTGGTATGGGAGATTGTAGATAATGCTATAGATGAGGCTTTGGCAGGCTTTTGTAAGAATATTGAAATTGTTATTAATAAGGATAACTCGGTAACAGTTAAGGATGATGGTAGAGGGATACCTGTGGATATTCATCCTAAAACTGGTATATCTACTGTTGAAACTGTTTATACAGTGTTGCATGCTGGAGGTAAGTTTGGTGGGGGTGGATATAAAGTTTCTGGAGGTTTACATGGTGTTGGAGCATCTGTTGTTAATGCTTTAAGTAAGTGGCTTGAGGTTAAGGTTTATAAAAATGGAAAAGTTTATTATATTAGGTTTGAAAAAGGTGGACATACTGTTGAGTCTTTACATGTTATTGATACTTGTGATTTAAATAGAACTGGAACTACAGTAACGTTTAAGCCAGATTCAAATATTTTTGATACAGATATTTATGATTATGAAACTTTGAAAGTAAGAGTTCGTGAATTGGCTTTTTTAAATAAAGGGTTATCTATAAATTTAAGGGATGATAGAGATGAAGAAGATACTACAGGAGATACTTTTTTGTATGAAGGTGGTATTAGTGAGTATGTTCGTTTTATAAATCAAGGTAAAACGCCTATTCATGATGATATTATTCATTTAGAAGGTGAAGAAGATGGTGTTTTCTTTGAAGTTGCTATGCAATATAATACTGGTTATAATGAAAATATATATTCATTTGTTAATAATATAAATACACACGATGGTGGAACTCATGAGGATGGTGTTAAGAGAGCGTTGACTAGGTTAATTAACAATTATGCTCGTAAAGCTAATATGTTGAAGGAGAAAGAT
>CASEAD010000086.1 GCA_949285775.1 uncultured bacterium | reverse complement strand
TATCTATGTGTTTTGGTAGGCTATCAATTAAGAAGTTGAAATCGAAATTAGTATTAATATTTAGTTTTAATTTGTTATATTTTCTTATATTGTCGTTTATTACGTCGTATGAGGTTAGTGGGACGGGAGTAAATACATCTGAGAATGTTGCGGTTATGTCTTGATGAGGTGATGTATTTATTTTGGGCATTTTAAAATAATTTACTAATTTGTCATACTCTTTTTTTCCTACGTTGTTATATAATACTATATTTAGTATAGGATGGATAAAAAAATCGTGTGGTGGAATTGGGGAATATAGTTGATATATATAACTGTTGGTGTTATTATTTTCTTCTTTATAAAATGTTTTTAGTAAGCCTATGGCTTCTAATTTTCTTCTTGTTTCTACTATTTCATCTAGTGATAAATGCATATTGGTAACTAAGTGGTGATGAGTATACTCTTCGCTGATAATTTCACTTTTATCTAAATCCGACCATAAGGTAAAGTACAACATTATAGGTAGCGGTCCTATTATTGGTAGGTATAGCATGTTTAATATTTTTCTATCTTCATTATTAATAATACTTTTATTTACTACTACATAAGTATCTGCTGGTAATATGTTCAATTTTCCCATAACAACCACTGTCCTCTTGATAATATTTTATAATAAAAGTTCTAAAAAGTAAAGGTATTTTATACTTAGGAACTAGTCTTTATCTATATTAAAAGAGGATATTTTTAGCTATCCTCTTCTAGTTCTTCTTCAATATCTTCGTTATCAGAACTTATATATTTTTTGTGATCCCAAGATATGGCTATTATATCAGGGTTACTACTAATATTGCTTACAATATTCTCTATTATTCCGGGTCTAGTTGTGATGATTGTTGCTTTTAGTTTTATATCGTATTTAGTTATTTCATCTTTTTCTAGTCTTGTTAAGTTTAAATTATTGTCAGATAATATTTTTGAGAAGTTAGCTCTGATAATGGCTTCTGAAGTTTTTTTGCAAGATATTTTTATTATGCATTTTTCTTTTTGCTGTTGTCTTGCTTTATTCATTATTTTGTAAGATATTGATCTTAGTATAATATTTGATACTAATACTAAGATGGTACCTATGGTTGCTTCAAAGATCATTCCTGTTGCAGTTAAAGTACCTATGGCCGCTACGCACCATAAAGTAGCAGCAGTATTCAATCCTTTTACTTTACTTCCGTCTCTTAAAATTACTCCAGCTCCTAAGAAACCTATTCCTGATACAACTTGTGCTGCTATTCTCGTTTCATCATTAGTTGTTACGCCGAAGGATATACACATAAACATAAATGCTCCTAAGCTTACTAGAACATTTGTTCTTAAACCTACCATTCTATGTCTACATTGTCTTTCAATACCTATTGCTGTACTTAAAATAAAGCAAGCAATTATTCTTATAAGAAAAACTGTAGTATCCATTTTCCTCCTTTATAATTCTTTTATAATAATATATGCTATTAATTCTATCTTATTTTAATATGTACTTCTCTTAGTTGTTGTTCTGTTACTGTTGATGGAGCGTCCATTAGGTTATCTTGTCCGCTAGCGCTTGGTGGGAAGGCTTGAACTTCTCTTAAGTTGTCGACATCATTTAATAGCATTACAATTCTATCAATTCCTGGTGCCATTCCGCCATGAGGAGGTGCTCCATATTGGAAGGCGTTGTAAAGGGATTTAAATTTTTCTTTGACAACATCTTTACTATATCCTACTTTTTCAAAAGCTAATTCTAAGCATTCTAAGTTATAGTTTCTTAAGGCACCACTAGACATTTCATTACCATTACAAACAAAATCAAATTGATAGGCTTCTATATCATCTAAGGGTTTTGTTTTTAAGGATTCTATTCCCCCTTTTGGCATACTAAATGGGTTGTGACAGAAGTCGTATTTTTTTTCTTCTTCTTTATATTCAAACATTGGGAAATCGTTGATAATACAAAATTCAAATTTATTTTGATCTATGATGTTCATTTTGTTTCCTAGATATGTTCTAATTAATCCTGCATATTTGTTGGCTATTTTTTCTTTTCTGTCTGCTATAAAGAATAAAACACTATTTGTTTGCATAAATGTATCTTTAATTAATTTTTTTCTTTCTTCAGGAGTTAGGAATTTATCTATTGGTCCTTTTAAAGTATTATCATCTAATAAAGTTACATAACCAATACCTGGCATTCCTATGGAAGATGCGTAATCTACTATATCGTTAAACCAACTATTACTATTAGTTCCTATGTCATCTACTTTTATAGTTCTTACTGTGGCGCCTCTAAATGGTTTGAAAGTGCTTTTTTCAAATATGTTACTTATATCTATTATTTCTAATGGGTTTCTTAGATCTGGTTTGTCTGTTCCATATTTTAGCATAGCTTCTTTATATGGTATTCTCCTAAATGGTGGTTTAGATACTTGTTTGTCAGAAAAATGTGTAAATGTGTCGTAAAATATTTTCTCTCCTACTTTGTAAATATCCTCTTCTTCGACAAAACTCATTTCAAAATCTAATTGATAAAATTCCATTGTACGGTCTTTTCTAGTATCTTCATCTCTAAAGCAAGGTGCTATTTGATAATATTTGTCAATTCCTCCTACCATAAGTAGTTCTTTATATATTTGTGGTGCTTGGGGTAAGGCATAGAATTTTCCATGAAATTTTCTTGATGGTATGATGAAATCTCTGGCACCTTCTGGAGAAGATGCGGATATAATTGGTGTCTGTACTTCTAAGAAATTTAGGCTATCCATTACTTGTCTTAGGAATTTTAATATTTCAGCTCTTTTTCTGATATTATTAGATACTTTTTTATTTCTTAGATCTAGATATCTATATTTCAGTCTTAGTTCCTCGTTTACTTCGTGTGATGTAATGATTTCAAATGGTAAGACATTTAAAGATTTTCCTAGTATAGTTATACTACTAACTAAAACTTCTATTGTTCCAGTTATGATATGTGGGTTATAGTCATCTTTACTTCTTTTTCTAATAGTACCTTTTACTGTTACAGTTGACTCTTTAGTAAGGTTATTAAACATATTATCATCGTTACTTACTAATTGGATTGTTCCTGTTTCGTCTCTTAAATCGACAAATATTATTCCACCATGGTCTCTTATATTTTCAATCCAACCTGATAATCTTACTTCGATATTTATATCTTCTTCTGTTACTTGTCCACAATATTTTGTTCTGTAAATATTTTCCATTGTTTATCTCCTTTCTAATTCTTGTTTTATTAAATTCATTGCAATGCTTGGGTTAGCTTTTCCTTTGGTTTTCTTCATTACTTGACCTACTAAGAAATCAGTTATGTTTGTTTTACCATTTTTATATTCTTGTATAGTATGTGGTTGTTCTTCTAATACTTCGTTTACTATTTTTTGGATTTCATCTGTATTAGTATTTTGGGTTATATTTTTTTCTTTTACGATATCTAATGGGCTTTTCTTGGTATCTAGAGATTCTGTTAATACTTTTTTAGCTTGTTTAGATGATATTTTTTCTTCTTCTACTAATTTGATTAATTCTTTTAACATTTGTGGGGTTAAAGATATATCTTTGATAGTTAGTTCAAATTTGTTTAAATATCCTAATATGTTACTTGTTAGCCAATTAGATGCTGATTTGGGGTTTACTCCTAAATTTATAGTTTCTTCGTAAAAATCTGCTATGTTTTTATCTTTGATTATTATTTTGGCATCATAATCCGTTATTCCATATTCTTTAATATATTTTTCTTTTCTTTCTCTTGGTAATACAGGAATGGATTGTTTTATTTCTTCTATCCAACTTGAAGATATTTTAAATTTGGGGATATTTGGTTCAACAAAATATTTATAGTCAATGGCGTCTACTTTGCTACGCATATAAATAGTAGACATAGTCTCTTCATCCCAACGTCTTGTTTGTTGTTCCATTTCATCGTATGTTCCATCTTCTTTTAGATCTATTTGTCTTTGTATTTCGTAGTTAATTGCATCTCTTACGCCACCAAAAGAATTGACATTTTTTATTTCTACTTTGGTTCCCCAATTTTCTTCTTTGGTTTCATCTTTATCTATTTCCATTATTGAGACATTGACATCACATCTTATTTGACCTTTTTTGCTATCAGCTTCAGAAATTCCTGCGTATTGGTAGATAGAGCGCATGGTTTCTAGGAACGCTACTGCTTCATCAGCACTGTGAAAATCAGGGTATGTTACTAGTTCTAGTAGTGGTACTCCTGCTCTATTATAATTTATTGTGGAATAGCTATCATAGTGGTCTAATGAGGCGGCATCTTCTTCTAGGTGAATATTATTAATTCTTACTTTTTTTGTTTCATCTTTGCAATCGTACTCTAATTCACCATATATTCCTACAGGGGCTGGTTTTGTTTCTTGGGTTATTTGGTAACCTTTTGGTAGGTCAGGATAGTAATAGTTTTTTCTTTCAAAGTACATATATTCTGGTTGTTTGCAGTTTAATATTATACTTGCCATTAAAGCTAGTCGTACGGCTTCTTTATTTACTACTGGTAGTGTACCTGGAAATCCCATATCTACTGGTCTTATGTTGCTGTTAGGAGTATCGTCATAGGAATTTTTAGCACTTGAGAATACTTTTGTTTTAGTTTCGCTTATTTCACAGTGCATTTCTAATCCGATTAATGCTTTGTATTTAGTCATAATTCACCTCACTTGCTATTTGGTTTTTATAATTCATAGTGTTTTCTATGGCGTATGCTATATTTAAGATGTTTTCATCATCATAACAAGCACCTGTTATATTAAGTGCTACTGGTAGGCCATTTATAAAACCATCTGGTATTGTGATTGATGGGAAGCCTCCAAAGTTACCTATTTGTAAGTGTTCTTCTAGAGGAGCTGTATTTTCATCTAAGATATCTAGAGATCCATCTAAGTGTTTAGCAGGGCCACTTCCTACAGGTAATATTACGGCATCATATTCTTTAAACAAAGATTTCCATTTATCCACGAGTAATCTTCTTACTTTTTGAGCATTGTGGAAATATCTATCTTTGTTTTGAGCTTGTAGGACATAAGATCCTATAACGAATCTTCTTTTGATTAGTGGCGAGAAGTTTTGAGTACGATAATCTTTTATCATATCGATGTAATTATCTTCTTTTTTGCTTCTTGGTCCAAAGATGATACCTGTTAAGTTGGACATATTGCTTGTGGCTTCAGCGCAGGATATTACTACATAAACTGATGCTAGAGCATCTAATAGTTTTTTATCTACTGATACACTTTCTATCTTTAGGCCAATTTCTTTACATTTTTCTAGAGCCTTTTGAAAATTATTTAAATGACTCTTTAATTCTTGACTAGCATTTGGATACATATCTATATCGCAAAGTTCTTTGATATAGCATAGTTTTTTTCCTTCGACATTTCCATTTAACTTCTTATATAAATTAATATCAGATGAATCCCAAGAAGTCATATCATTTTTATCTATTCCTTTCATAGCATCTATAACAATAGCAGCATCTTTTACGTTTCTTGTTAATACGCCACAATGATCTAGACTGCTGGCAAAAGGGAATAACCCGTATCTGGAGATCATTCCATAAGT
>CASEAD010000085.1 GCA_949285775.1 uncultured bacterium | reverse complement strand
ATATATTCTTGTTCTTGATAGTAATATTCTGCTAATAATAAGTATATATGCATTAGAGTATTATTATCTAGAGATTGTTCTAATGATTTTATATCTAGGTTATTATTAATAATATATAGTTGTTTTCTAAAATATTCTAGGCTAGTATCTATATTAAATTCAGAATATTCTAATAGTCCCATATTATAATTAATATCTGGGAATGAGTTTATTGTATTATTATTTAATATTTCTCTTGCTTTTTTATAGTTAGATAAATTAATATTTATAGTGATTATTAATGATATTGATTTTTCATATAAATAGTTACATTTTTTAGATATTTCTAATAATTTTAGAGCATTATAATAATCTTTCTTTTTATAAAATTCTACTGCTTCATCAAATATTTTTTGATAATCCATATTACATCACCTTTCAAGTAAATAATACAATAACACACATATTAGGAACTGTCAATTTAAAAAGTTGATATAAAGGAATTAAAAACTTTATATCAACTTATATTTTGTTCTTTTGGTTCATAATCATCTATTAGTTTTTCACTTGTAAAAATATAATCGTAAAATTCTTTTACTCTTAGGCACATATGGTATTCAGTGGTATCAAAATTTATTTTGGGTGGAATAGAGATTAAAATAAATAATAGTATTTTTTCTTCAGGAAATAAGGGATAATTATGTTCATAGTTTTTTAATAAATCATAGAAATCTAGTTTGTTATAATATTTTTTGTACATGTTTACTAAATCATAAATGGGCATATCTTTTTTGCTTTTATTCCAACTTATGAGAACGGGATGGTTACTACTTACTATGTAATGATCCATATCTAGGTTATTATGGATATTTACTATTCTTACTCTTTTCTTTTCTTTAATTATATCGTACCATTTATCAATGTTATATTTGCAATAATTTAGGGCTTGAAATACTTTGGTTACATTTCTTACAAATAAGTAATTTGATGGGGACATATATTCTTCACTTTCAATAATTGTTGTAATATCATCATAGTAATTAGATAAATATTCTACTCTATCAGTTATACTTTCATATATTTCTTTATAAGTATCATCATCTATATCTTTATAGAATGTTGTTTTGCTGTGAAGGAGAGTTAATATTTTAATTATATCCATAGCTTTTTCTTCGATGCTTATATCTACTTCTTCTATATATTCATATATATCATAGTTATTGGTTTGAGATATTATTTTTGGGTAATAGTCAAATGCTCTTGATGATAGGTATTTATATAATCTATTTAGGTCTTTATCTCTTTTTTTTATTACTAATTTATTAGTGCCTGTATCTATTATAGTGACGCTATTTCTAATAGTTATTTTTTTAGTTATAATATTATTATCTTCTAAGAAAGTTCTTAGTTCTTTATTCATTTTTATAAGGTATTATTATTTTATCTCCTGGGTTTATGGTGGTTATGTCATTATAATTACTTATTTCTTCTTTAGTTACACCGTATTTTTCGGTTATGGTATTAATGTTATCATCTTCTTTTACGATATAGACGTGATATGTTACATAGGTATCTGAATTGTCTATGTTTTCAAAAATATTGAAGTCATTATTGATAGTCAGGTTTGTTTTATCATTTAGTGTGATATCTTCTTTATTGGTGGTTGATATATCATTGTGGGATAAGTTATCATTATTGGTGTTATCTTTTGTAGTGGTGTTTTCTGTTAATTCTAGTTCTTTATCTATTTTGGTATAGTCTATATTTTTTTCAATGATGTTTTTATTATGTTCATTTACAATTGATACTTCATCTTGGGGTTGGTTTTCTTTAGTATTATCTTCTTCTAGTTCTACTTTGTTTCTTTCATTATTTTCTTGTTCTGTTTCTGTATCGGGGGTATTTTCTTGTGTTTCTATTGGTTGCTCGTTAATGTATGCAACTTCTTTTTGTTCTTCTTTTTTTTCTCCTTCAAAGTAGACATCTATATTTACTTGTAGGGATTCGTTATTTATTACTTCGTAGTAGAAGTTATCTATGTCTATTACTATATTATTAATATCGTATCTTGAGTCTAAGGCTATTTCGAAGGGTAGTTTGAAAGAAAATTTTTCTCTGTTGATGGATCCTTCTGTCATTTTATAATCTCCTGTTATTAGGAATTCGCCACTTATTAAGTCGTCTTCTTTTAATGATAAGGTGTGTTCTAGTGAGATAGAAGTTATTTCACTTATTTTGGTTTTAAATAATAATTCTTGTTTAAATGGTATTATTTGTTTCATTTATATCAATCCTTTCATATAAATATATGAATGTTATGGGATAGATATACTTTATAGAACAAAGAGAATACAAGGTAATTGAAATTTTTCTTTTAATTATTATCTATTTCTAAGTAATTATCTTTTAGTTTTAGTTTTAATATTTCTATTGTTTTTTCATAATTATAATCAAATGTTATTAATGGAAATGTACTTAATACATATATTTTATTTTCTTTATTTTTTAATTTCAATTGTGAATTTAAAATATCCATGTAATTTATATCATTATTTTTTTTATGGGTAATTAGTTTTGATTTATTGTAATTATGCATAATTATATAGCACATATCTTTTTTAGTTATTTTATTCTTTTTTAAACAAGTTGATAGATTTACAATTCTCTTATATTTTTTGCCGTTTAGTTCTTCTAATGATATTGTTCTATTGTTGTAATTAGGATCTGGTAAGGTTTCTAGATGATAGTATGCTTCAACCATAGGATAATTTATATATAGTTTTCCTAATTCTGTTTCATTATTAAATAATTGTAGTAACTTTTTTATTTTTTCATCTGAGTATTTATGGTCATGGGGTTCAAAATCGAATATCAAGTATATGGCACTAAATGCATTTTTAGATAAAATGTTTGGATCTATTTTTAGTCCTTTTTCATATCTTAAATAAGATACAAGATCATCATACTCACCTTTTTGATAAGCATCATATAACTCATAAATAGGATTTGAAAATGATACTATTTCATACTTGGCGCCTATTAATGATAATAAGCCATGGCTTTCACTTCCTAATATTCTAGGTTCTTCTTTTTCGCCTTCAACTATTAGTAATACTTTACTGTTCAAATTCTCCTCCTAACATCATTTTTTCTAAGTTATGCGCTTGTCTAATATTTTTTGTGGTGCTATCGGCGAAACTTGTAATTTTACCATCTTTTAGCCATAAATAACAATCTGGTCTCATTAATTCGTTGGAAACCAAATAAGTATTATGTGATGTTAATATTGATTGAAATTCGTTTTTACTATTTACATAATTTAATATATATGTTGATAATTTATAATGATAGAATGCATCAAATTCATCTAAGAAAACAAATGATATATTATTCGTTCTGTTCATCCAATAAAAGAATAACCACAAAGATAATGTTCCGGTTGACACTATGGCGCTGAATTTTGCAATATAATTTTTGTATTTAACACCGATAACCTTTCTACCTAATTCATTAATTTCACATAATTTATAATTTTGACCACAATTTTTTAAAAACTTTTCAAACTCATTTAATAGTCTGTTATTTATTATAAAATCATTTATATCTTCACCGTTGGCCATTATACCCATAAATTCATTTTTTCTGAAACTTCTAAACCATAGCATATTATTAACAAATTCTATTAATAATTTTACGGGACTATTTTCTTCCCAATATAATGTATTATAAAATATTATAATATTAGATAAGATTATTGACTTTTTCATTAAATCTGCTATAATAATATCCACTAATTAAATTTTAGTGTTGCAATATATTTCTTATTGTGATACAATTTAGTTGTAAGTATATTATTGTGTTGTTTCACACATAATATATTAGAGATACATCTATTTGTCTGCTGTTAGATGTTTTCTCAGCCCAACTTAATTGCTAAATTTCCGTGAAAAAACACCCATCTAGGTTGATAGGTGTTTTTTTTATTCCTTTGGGTGGTTTCTGTCGATGAGATATAAAATTATTACTAAAATAATCAAATATTCCATTACTTCTACTTTCCATTGGACATCACCTCCTTCCACTTAATCTACAAAATAGTTAATTGGAAAGAGCAAACACCTAACTTAATAGATATATCTCTTTTTACATTATATAATACCTGTATAATTATGTCAAACTAAATACGAACATTTTTTAGTAAAATATAGAACAATTGATTAAATGTTAATTTTTATTAGAAAGTCCATTTTATAATAAAACTTTCTTTATAAATTTAAAAAATTAACTAAGTATTATGTTCTTAGTTAATCTAGTTTTTATTGATAGCCTTTCTTTTTATATTCATCATATAATTCTTTAAATCTAGCAAAGTGAATTATTTCTCTTTGTCTTAAAAATAGTAGTGGTCCTATTATATCTGGATCGTCTGTTAGGTTTATTAAGTTTTCATAGGTTGCTCTAGCTTTTTGTTCGGCAGCCATATCTTCTGACAAGTTTGCTAATGGATCTCCAGTTTCGGCGAAGTATGTTACACTAAAGGGTACTCCATTAGAATCAGTTGGAAACATACCATATCCATGTTCTGCATAATTAGAGTCTAATCCTGCTTCTCTTAATTCTTTTAGGGTAGCTCCTTTAGTAAGTTGATATACCATGGTACAAATCATCTCAACATGGCCTAGTTCTTCTGTTCCAATATCTGTAAGTAAGGCTTTACCTTTATCATCTGGCATGGTGTATCTTTGGTTTAAATATCTTAATGATGCTCCTAGCTCTCCGTTGGCGCCACCATACTGAGTTATAAGATATTTAGCCATTCTTAGATCTTTTTTCTTTATATTAATTGGATATTCTAAGGCTTTTACATATTTAAACATTACATACCACCTTCCCAAGGCCATGGACTATTAATCCAAGTCCAGTTATTACTCATATTATTTGTATCTACAGTTAATGGTCCATACATGCTTTCGTATTTTTGGGTTATTTGTTTTAAGATATTATTATAGTTATTAAATAATCTAATAGCGTTTGTATCATTTGGATAATTATCTAGATATAGATTTAATTCTGTAAGGGCAAAATTATATTGTTGCCATTGGTTAAGTAAAGCTTCTTGCTCATTTTTAGGGTTAATGTTAGCGGGTTTATAGTTTTTGTATGGATCATATAAGTTATTAAAGAGATTTCCTCTTATAAATCCTTCTTTAGGATCTAATATTTGATTGCTATATGAATTATTATTTAGCATTTGGGTAGTATAAGGATTTTTTTGTTTATTATAATTCATATTCATCTTATTACTACTGGGGATATTAGTTAAATAATTCATATAATCAAAATTATACTCATTCATTAATAATCACTCCTAAAATAGATTATGTTTATAGTATTTTTGTGTATAGGCTTATATCTTTAGATTAATTAATTATTGTTTTTTTCTAGATAATATTATATAATTTGATTAGTTAAGATAAAGGAAATGATATATTATGTTAGAGATTAATAATTTTAAAATAAGTGATAGTAATAAGGAAATATTAAAAAAATATAGAGTTTATTTATTAACGGAGAAACATTTAGTGGATAATTCTATTTCTTCTTATGTTTTAGATATTTATAAATATTTGGAATACTTAGAAGAGATAGGAATTAGTAATTTTTTGAGTATTAGGAAAGAAGATATTTATAATTATTTGGATTATTTAGATAAGAATAAGTATAGTATTTATAGTGTAGTTAGAAAAATATCTTCTATTAAGTCATTTCATCATTATATAGCTTTTAGTAATGGTATAGATGATGTTAGTGAAAAGATAGAGATGCCTAGATTTTATAAAAAGTTACCTGATACTTTAGCAATTGAAGAGGTGGATATGCTTTTGGATATTGAATTAAATACTCCTTTTGATTATAGAAATAAAGCAATGATTGAACTTATGTATGCGACAGGTCTTAGGGTTAGTGAACTTGTTAATTTAGATATATCTAATGTAGACTTGGATAAGGGGTTTGTTAGGTGTTTTGGGAAAGGTGGTAAAGAGAGAATTGTTCCGATTGGTGATACGGCTTTAAAATACTTAAAAATATATTTAAATGAGTATAGAGATAATTT
>CASEAD010000084.1 GCA_949285775.1 uncultured bacterium | reverse complement strand
TTCTCCTAAGCCTCTATTACAACCCGTTATTACTGCTATCTTCATTTTTCTCCTCCTTCTTTTATATTTTTACTAATTGAATATGTTGTCTTGTCGTTCCTTCTTTTTTAATATTTATTTCTATATCTGTTTTTATTTTACATAGTTCGCTAATTATATTTCTTTGTGCTTTTAATATCTCTTTATTATCTTTGGTTTGGATAATCATTTTATATTCTTCTAATAATTCATTTATTTTGTTATATATTATTTCATTTAATTGAGTATGTTCTAGCAAATTATTTATTTCTTTTATCAAATCATATATACATACCCCATAATCTAAACCTATATCAAGTTTTATTATATTACTATCTCTTTTATTTAACACATCATATATTTTATCTAATTGTATTATTAATCCAAAGTTTTTTAACCATTTTTTAACATCTTGTAAAAAATCTAATTTTATATTAATAATATCTTCTACATTAACACTTTTATTTAATAAATATCTTTCTTTTATATTTTCCATTGTATCTTTTAATACACATACATATCTATCAAGTATCTTTTTAAATTCTATTATAACTTCTTTAGTATTAGTTGTTTTTAATAAAGTTATTAAATCTACAATATTATCTCTTATTACAATTTGTTTATTATCATTTAATAAATCAATATAATAATTTATTTTATCTAACTCTGTATAATATTTTTTTACTTCATAATAATAACTATTTAAAATTTCTAGTATATTTATTAATTCCTTATCCATCTCTACTTCATAGTTATAATTATTTAATGTTAAATTCACATCTTTATTTTCTATACTAATATCTTTTTCTATTAATAGTTTATATTTATTTAATATTCCGTCTATCATACTATATATTAATTCTTTATCTATACTTGAGATTTTATTTAACAAAGCTTCTATATCTTTTATAATACTTATATTCTTATCTTGTATTTTATTTAATAAATCAATCAAATAATTCTTATCAGATAAACTTTCATATAATCTCTTTAATCTTGTTAATATATCAATATCAATGGATATATAATTTGGCATTAATGTAAGTACTTCTTCATCTTTTTTATTATATTCATCTATATTAGTATTATATTCACTTATTAGTTCATTTAATTTATGCAATATTTTTTCTTTTATCACAGAATTTGATTTCGTAGCAATTTTAATTATTTCTTTTTTCAAATAATCTATTTCTGAATTAATAACTAAATTATCAGTATTATCTAATTTTGGCGAATTACTATTATGTTTTATTTCTTCAATAAACTTTTTATCTCTAAATGTTAAGATAACATTTTCAGGGCAAAACATCCTTAAAGCAATAAAAACTTGCTTTATTCCTGATGCACCTATTATTGTTATATTTCTTAGATTATCAAAAGTATTTAATTCTAAAAATTTATTTAACTTAGAAATCTTGAAATTTTTATCAACATAAATATTCATACTTATAATTTTATTCTTATTAAATTCATATTCAATACCATTACTCAATACACCACCATTAAAACTTAGTTCTATATTTTCATCATTAATATAATTGTATAAAATAATATTTGATTTTAAATATTGTAAAATATAATCTCTTTCTTCTTCAGTTATATTTGATACATTTAAATATCTTAAATATTTTAAATTATTTATCAATAATATATTTTCTTTTGTTAAATCACTATCTACTATTAGTTTCAATGTCTCCCTATTAAATTCATTAAATGCATCTATGTTCTTTTTAGATAAATCACTTGTTTTTACTTGAATATCTTTTTGAGTAACTTCTGGGTATATTATCTTAGTCCCTAAATGCATTTTTTCTGAAAGTTTATAAATATTATCAAAGTTACCCCTATAGTTGCTATCGATAGTTATTTTTATATTATTTATTATTTTAAGACTTGATAAAATACCAATATCATCATCTGTAAAATAACTATCAACTATTAATTCAAGTCCATCAATATAAAATGGATCATAACTTTTTATATTAATATTTGAAATATCACTAGTTCTTATTATTGTGTTGACAAGGAAAAATGTACTATTGTCATTAAACCTAGCCAATAATTCTTTTTTAGTTAATTTTTTAATTGGACTCTTTGATTCAATATATACTTTCACTTCCTTACTTTTATATTTTTCAGAAATTCTAAATGCATTACATCCTATATGAGTTACAGTAGATGGAATATAAATTTTTTTAATTCTATAACAATTGTAAAAAGCTTCTGTTTCTATTGTTTGTAATCCCTCATTTAATATTACAGCACCAAGTAATTCATAATCGTGAAATTCACCAACATTAATTACTTTTCTTGTTTTTGTAATCATTTTATTTTCTTTAATTATATAACTTTCATCTATAGGTATAACCGTTAAATTACGTTCAAAATAGCACCACTCCACTAAATCATATATTAAATTATGTATATTTTCCCCAGATTTTTCACATATTATGGTACATTTATCTATATTGTCAGTTCTCCCCCTTTCAATTAGCTCTTTTACACTACTAGGCAATATTAATTCTTTAGTTTTTATAAATTTCTTAAAATTACTCCAGTTTAATAGTTTTATAGACCTATCATTAAATATTACTTTATCATATACTACTTCGTGATATTTTGATTTAAAAAAATTGGGTGAATTATAAAAAAATTCATTATAATCATTTATTATTAATGTTCCATCTAATAATTCATATGGCTTTTCATTCATACCAAACTCCTCCTTAAATATTACTGAATAGTATTATTAATTAATACTTCTTTTAATATTATTTATTTTATAATTAATTCTTTCTTTTCTATTATGATAATCTATTTTATTTAAAGATGATAAATAACTTTGTATACTATCTACCATTTTATTAATAGCGTCTTTAGTATAGTCATTATAAAATATATAATTAAATTGTTCTTTGTCATATTCCATATTTTCTTTTTCTCTTGCTTCAAAATATTCTTCTGAAATATTATCCCTTATAATGACCTTTTCCTTCCGTGATTGTATGTTAGTTGAATTAACTAATATTTTAACATCACATTTATTCCATATTAGATTTTGTGGTAACAATATCCAATCAAATATTAATATTCCATCTTTGGTTTCTAATATATCTTTTATTTTTTTTGTAATATAAACAAATGAAATATTAGTTAATTGTTTCATTTTATTTCTTTCTATAAATACTATATTGCCTAATTTTTTGCGATCTATTGCTCCTGTTTCATCTAATATTTTATTACCAAATCGTTCTTTTAATTCTTTTAAAATTTCAGGTTGACATAGTGCTTCATGACCCAAATCATCCACATTAATAACAGTAGAATTAGGAATACTTTTTCCTAATTCAGCTGCCAAGGTAGACTTCCCACTTCCAGATTTACCTGTTATTCCAATTATTATCTTACTCATATAACTTTGCTCTTTCTTTTAAATCTGCAATAATACATTCAGGAACTAAGGTACTTATATCTCTATTAGCCAAAAGAAGTTTTTTTATAATACTTGAACCTCTAAAGTCTTCTTCACTTGTTATATCATAGACAAAAAATATTTCTTCTCCATAATACTGCTTTGCTAAATAATTTGTTACTAATTTATTACGAATTTCTTCTTCAAAAGTTCTACCAGATTTAACTCCCCTAAAAACATTAAATATTTTCTCTTTATGACATATATCCTGTATCATATCTGTTCCCGCTAATTTTACAACTACTCTATTTCCAAATTGTTCAACACATTTTTTGCATAATTTAGCACGTTCCTCTTGATTAAACCAATATGATTTAGTTGCATTATCACACACTACTACAATAACTTTATCAAATATTTTTAAAGCATTTCTTAAACGATCTGTATGTCCATTATGCCATGGATCAAAACTACCAACAAAAATTGCTTTACTCATAACTAATCCTCCTTAAATTTTTTTAATATTAACAACTTCTTTATATTTACATCTTAAATATTTTCATCTACTTCTATCATTTCTTTCATATCTTTCACTTAAAATACGAATTGTTTCATCTCTAGCGTCATCTAAAATCTTATCTTTCTCTCGATCAGACATTGGTATCTTTATACTATGAATTTTCATTCTATCATTATAAACTGTAACTTTAGCAAGGAGTACCTCAAAACTATAATTACAATTTCCAAACAAACTAGTAAATGTACATTTTAACAATACATTATAATTAGCTTCTAAATAATCACTTCCAAATACATTAATAGATACAAGATCTAATCTATAATTTTTATAAGCCATATTTCCCTATCTCTTGCACTTACTAATACGAGAATTATTTTTATTACAACTTACTTCAATTAAATCACTATAATTATTAATAAAATTAACAACAACATATGGAATAAAATTTAATATTACATTAATATCAAACACACTCAATTCATCATTAGTAAGCGAATAACTTTCTGCAATATATTTAGAAGTTTTATTAATAATACTAGAAATATTACTATAGTCTACTTCTTCTATACCTGGATTTATAAAAACATCTTTACTTTCCATTAACCCTTTAGAGTTAAATTTAGTATTATATGCTTCCAATAATATTTTGTTAATTATTGTATAATCTGTATATATACCATTTGGATTCTTTTTACTCCAAAATTCAAGTGCATCATGAATTTGATTATCTTTTAATGTTCTTATTTTTTTTGTTTCTTTTGTATAAATTGTTTCTTCACCTTTATCATTTAAAAACTCAAATGATTGTCTTAACAAATCATCGAAAAATAATTTATCAGTATATAGATGAAATAAATATCCTAATACACTTATATCCTCTTTAAATAAACTACTATATTTATTTACAAACTTGCTAATTACCGGTGCTTGAATACACTTATCTAAGTCATCAGCCCCTCTAAAATGTGTACTAATTTTTTCATCTTGACCTAATTGTCTATATTTTGCTACTAACATTTTTTTCTCATCTTCAGAAATATTTTCAGGAAATACTTTTTTTATTCTACTTGAGTCAACAATTAAATTTCCCATTAAAAATTTATTTCTTTCTTCTTCATTTAACGTAATTCCATATTTATCCCCTAATTCTTTTAATAATTGTTCTCCTGCAATGTAATGAATAACAAAACTTGCCATAATAATACCTTCTTTCTATATTTTTTTACCCTAATTATTCAATCAAAATATATTATTTTAACTAGTAACCTCCTTTCAAAAGTAGTACTATCTATAATAATTGATAAATTAGCATTTGTAAAATATTAATTTTTCATGTATCCATAACTACAGTTATGGATACATGAAAGAAAAAAGAGCAATACAGTGAATGCTCTTAATAAATTGAATGAAAATAGTACCTAAATAGTACCTAAAATCATTTAGGCATAATAAAACCCTTATAAAATAAGGGCTAAATTCAACATGGTGTTCCCTAGGCGATTCGAACGCCTGACCGATCGCTTAGAAGGCGATTGCTCTATCCTGCTGAGCTAAGGAAACATTTCCTCAGACCACATATAGAGTATACACCTTTTTCTCAATTTATTCAACACTTTTTATTAAATTTGTATAAATTTCTTCATTATCAACTAGAAATACAACCTCTTTAACATCATATATATCATCCATTGATAAACTAATTGTATATATAACTTCTT
>CASEAD010000083.1 GCA_949285775.1 uncultured bacterium | reverse complement strand
ATAAAGAAATATTCTTAATGGTAGCAATAACTGCATTATTTGTAGGACTATTTATTCCCATAGTAAAACAAATAGCGATTCATATTGGCGCATTAGATATGCCTAACGCAAGAAAAGTACACAAAAAACCCATTCCAAGATTAGGAGGAATTGCCATTTATTTTGGTTTTTTACTAGGATATATTATCTTTGGTAAAGAATCAATACAAATGAATTCCATATTAATTGGTAGTTTTATTATCCTAATCACAGGAATAATAGACGATATAAAACCCATTCCCGCTAAATATAAATTTTGTGGACAATTAATCGGCGCTGCTATAATCCCCTTATATGGTGGAATATTATTAAAAGATATTAGTGCCTTTGGCTTATATATAGATTTTGGTATATTTGCCTATCCAATTACAATACTGTTTATCGTATCAGTAATTAATTGTATAAACTTAATTGATGGATTAGACGGACTAGCAGGTGGTATAGCAGCCATATATTTTCTAACTATAGGTGTCATTGCCGTAGCATTAAAAAGCTCTAGTGGATTAGATACAATTTTAACATTTGTAATGTTAGGAAGTACCTTAGGATATTTATATCATAACTTTTATCCCGCTAAAATATTCATGGGAGACTCCGGTAGTATGTTTTTAGGATATATGATCTCTATAATAGCCCTATTAGGATATAAAAATGTAACATTCACTTCTTTTATTGTTCCCGTCTTCCTCTTAGCAATACCAATCCTAGACACATTATTTGCCATAATTAGAAGACTAGTAAACCACAAACCCATATCAATGCCAGATAAAAATCATCTCCATCATCAATTCCTAAAGAAAAACTTTTCCCAAAGAAAAACAGTATTAATAATATATGCCATAGATATTCTCTTTGCCATTGCCTCTATAGTATACATTTTAGGAGATTTTGAACAAGGTATAATTATTTATATAATCTTATTCTTAATAGTATTAGTATTAGTATTAAAAACAGATATCATAAGAGAACACAAGAAATAAATATGTAATCATTAGCATCTTCTGCTAATTCTTTTAATTTTAGTTGCAGTTATTTTAATAAATATGTTATAATTAGACTAGTTACGCAAAATAATGCTATTAAATAGTATTAACAATAAAATTATTTATAATCTGGTGATGTATATGTTATTTAATATTTTTAATAAAAAGAAGAAAGGGAATGATAATAACAATTTAAATGCTTTTAATTTAGAAGAAATAGAAGAATTTAATAAACTTGGCAAAGAAAAAATAAATCAACTAACCAACAACACTATTACTCAAACAAAACAAGAAATTATCTCAACCACTAGTGAGACTAAAGAAGAATTAGAAAGCTCTAACAAAGATACTCCTAAAGAGGAAATAATTGAAGACCAATCAAACCACACACCAAAAGAAGATAAAAATACTATTGATGACGATATAATTAATGAATCAATAAAAGTAATAGCGCCCCCAAAAGAAGACAAAGTCAAAATAAGCTATATTAATCTATCAGATAAAGAACAAAAAAAAATAACCGACTTTTTAAATAACATTGACCTATCTATCTTAAATGAAGACATAGAAAAAGGAATCGACTTATCCAATCACAATTACACTATAAGCTATTGTGATGATGCATATAAGTTCATTAATGAATTAAGAACTAAATATAGCATTGTATTAAAATATCTAATAGGTTTTAATAATGAAAAACACGGAATATATAATAAAACAACATTTGGTAATAACGAAATAGATGAATGGAAATACTTATCTAACTATATTAAATTATTAGAAAAAATAAAAACAATAAAAAAGTAACTTTAAGTTAAATATAGTCCTAAGCATACTTAAAAAACTTGAAATAGTACCAAAAATATACTATAATTAATTTGTTATAGATAATTTGTACTTTAATAAATAAGGAATATTGTTATGAATGTAGAAAGAAAAGAACCAGTTGTAATAAATACCAAAAATGCATTTAGAATTAATTAATAAAGATAAAAACACTATCATATTGAAGTTAGCGAAGATTAATTGTCAATTAAATGCAATAATCAATTACTATAATACTATTAAATTTTATGTGAAAGGAGGAATGGTTATGAAAAAGTCATATAAATTTGGTGAAATTCTTTTAGCGTTAAGAGAAGAATATAAAGAATGTAAACATTTATTAGAGGAGTTAAACAAATGTATAAATGTTAAATCTGATAATAATGAAGTTTACTTTACAGGATCACTTCCAGTTGATGAAAAAATACAAAAGTTGAGTTATTGGAAAATAAGATTATGTGTTGGAAAAAGATATCATGATATTTTAAAGAAAATTCAATATTTAAAATATAATTGGAGTAGTATATTTTTATATACCGCATATTTTACGGCAGTAAAAAAAGACAATGGGTTATATGGACTTGAATATGAAAATGTACTGACCTCATTTGACAGAAAAAAATATATACCAAAAGTTGAAATAATTGATCAAAGTAAGTTTTCTCTACTTATTGATGAATTACTTTCATCTGATTTAATGCAAGTGAAACATGGAAATTTTGGTATTAATCATAATAATATTTGGTTATATTTTGATCATGCTACTATATTTTGTAGTCGTTCATATAACGATAATTTATCTATATCATGGAGAGGTATTGAAGATGAATTTCAATATTCAATAACCCAATCTAATAGTCCTGCTTTAATAGAAGAAATTCTTTCTTTAGAACTACCTGCAGACAAGATTTCACCAGATTGGTTAAAATTATTAGAAAAACATGAAAATGATTTTGCTAGTGAAGTATTATTTCATGTGGATATAAATGCT
>CASEAD010000082.1 GCA_949285775.1 uncultured bacterium | reverse complement strand
TCTGTATTTCCTTAGTACATTTACCAATACCACCAATAGAACTAAATATAGCTTGCTTATCATTACTATCAATTGCCTTACTTAAACTAGCAACATCAAATTTAGGTACAACTAAAATAGCATTCTCATGAGTATTCTTTAAAATAGCATAATCACCCTTAATTAAACTAACAACACTATCCTGATTCGTCTTTCCTTGTAACAAATCATTATAATCACTATCTCTATTTAAATCCAAATAAAATGACATACTACCATTAAAACGATTAGGAACACAAAATAAACAAATATCATTACCATTTAAAGAATAAACATCAAAACTATCCTCACTCTTTAAAATAGTAACATCATTATTACTATCTAATAAAGCCATATATAAACACCTCTTTCTCTATCATAGTCTAATTATAATATAAAGCCTTACAAAATTCAAGAGCATACTTGAATTTTTTTATAATTTATAGTATAATTAATCCATTAGTGGGAACTTTTCTAAAAACTATTAATTTTTTTTGTTTAACGGTTAAATAAAATAATAAAAGGAGGATTATATATAATGAATGAAACTACTAATACCCTAGTATTTGCCCTAGGCGGACTAGGCGAAGTTGGCAAAAACATGTACTGTGTTATGCACGACGATGAAATAATTATTATAGACTCTGGCGTAATGTTTCCAGAAGATGACTTATTAGGAATAGACTATGTCATTCCCGATTATACATTTTTAAAAGAAAATGAAAATAAAATAAAAGCACTGCTAATAACCCATGGACACGAAGATCATATTGGAGGAATACCTTTCTTACTACAAACAGTTAATATTCCAAGAATATATGCTCCTGCCCAGGCAAAAGCATTAATCGATAAAAAATTAGAAGAAAAAAATATAAAATATAAAAATTTAATTGTCTATAACGAAAATACCAAAATAAAAACAAAAAAATTTAATATTGAATTTTTTAGAACAACCCACTCAATACCAGATTCCCATGGAATCTCTATAAATACACCTAACGGAACAATTGTAATGACAGGTGACTTTAAAATAGATCTTACTCCTATAGGACCAATGTCTAATATTCATAAAATGGCTAAAATAGGTGAAAAAGGCGTAAGACTACTAATGAGTGATTCAACAAACGCTACTGTTAAAGGAACATCAGTAAGCGAATCAGTCGTAGACGAAAACTTAAGCGAAATATTTGCTAATGAAAAAGAAAATAGAATAATCTTAGCAACCTTCGCCTCAAACATCTATAGATTAAAACACATAATTGAAATATGTAGAAAAAATAAAAGAAAAGTAGCACTATTTGGAAGAAGTATGGATACATCTATTGATATCGCTATAGAATGTGGTTATATAAAAGATAAAAAAATAATCGTAACCCCTGAAGAAGCAAACAGATTAAAACCATCACAAATATGCTTACTATGTACAGGAAGTCAAGGAGAACCACTAGCGGCACTTTCAAGAATCGCTAATGGAAGCCACAAACAAATAAAATTAATGCCTAATGATATCGTAATATTCTCCTCTTCTCCCATACCAGGAAATGCCGCCTCAGTTGCTAAAACAATAAACAAACTATATCTAAAAGGAGTTAAAGTATACACTAATGGTACTAATGAAATCCACTCATCAGGACATGCTAATCAAGACGAACTAAAACTAATGATAAGATTATTCAAACCAGAATACTTTGCTCCATATCACGGAGAATATAGAATGTTAAAACAACATTGTGATTTAGCAATAGACTGTGATATACCTAAAGAAAATACTTTCATTCTAGAAAACGGAGACGTCCTAAAAATAACAAAAAATAAAATTATTAAATCAGGTAAAGTTACCGCAGGAGATATTTATGTCGACGGTTCCCGTATTGGTGGTGTAGGAAACGTTGTAATAAAAGATAGAAAACTAATGTCATCAAATGGAATATTAGTAGTAATTGCAAATATTAACTTTGAAAAGAAAAAACTTCTAAATACCCCAATGATAACAACAAGAGGTTATATCTTAGTAAACGAAAATGAACAACTAATAAAACAAATAGAAAAAAACTCAGAAAAAATAATAATTAACAAACTAAAAGAACCAAATATAACCTACAATGACATAAAGAACGAAATAATAACCTCCCTAATGCCATTCCTATCAGAAAAAACAGGAAGAGTACCAATAATACTACCAATAATTATGGATATTAAAAATTATCCCAAATAAAATATCAACCCCAACCAAAGGTTGATATTTTTCTATAATTAATATTACTTATTAACTTTAGAATAATAATATTTCTCACTCAAACTAATTAAAATATCTTCCAAATCATCAACATCATCTATAGTATTACTCAAATAATCATTAATATCAAATATTAAATTATCATAATTACAATATTTCCTATAATCAAAACCATACCTATTCAATACCCTAATCTCTTCTCTACTAAAGACTAACCCCTTCCCATGATCAACAGATAAATATAAAGAATACTCAACATCAAACATAAACATCACCCTTAATAATAAGTATAATATATATAATAAATAAATTCCACCATAACAGTGGAATTTTTAAATACCCTAATCAAAAGAAGCACTAATCTCATTACCCTCAGAAGTAATAAAAGTAACAGTCCCAGTATAAGCCATCTCCACACCTTGAATATCATTTTGATTAGTACCCGTATCGTGAAGCCATACCATTACATAATAAACCTTCTCCTTTTCTTCCTCACTCCCTCCAATCATCCTATCTGTAAATAACAAACAATCAGCATCATCAGTTCTATTCAAAGATTCATCTAAAGCACTCCCCCTTACCCCAGTACCAACCATAGTATCAACATCAAAATTATCTAAAGTCTTAAACTCAATATTACCTTCTTCATCTTCACTAACTAACTCAACTTCAGTAAAAGCCACATCAACCCCTTCTTTCCTATTCATAGTAATATAACCATCTAAAAACATAACCGTTGTACTATCAGCCTTTACATCTATCCTATAAATCTGACAAACTGGATTCCCCCTATCATCCTCACATAAACTAGAAGCAGCCGCAGGCGCCATATGATCATACATAGGAATCAACCCAAACGCATTATCAACATCCGTAATCTTCGTAACAGAAAGACCAAAAGTAACAGTAGCCGTATTACCCGTAATAGTATTACTATCCGTAGCACTAGCAGAAAAATACGCAAAAGTAGCTCCCATTATCATTATAGCAAGCGTCATACATCCCATAAAAACATAATAAAACTTACTCCTAACATTCCCATGTCTCGCCTTCACTCTATCACCCTATTCTCATAATACAATTCTAACAAAATATATAAGAAAAATCAATAACATATAAAGAAAAAAAGACTTACATTTATACATAAGTCTCTTTAATAATTTCTTTAATAATTAATTCTATGCACCAACATCAGGTGAAGCAGTATCTGTTGGAGCAACTCTTGTGTATCCATTGAATGATGCAGAAACCTCACTACCAGCAGCTGAGATGAATGTTACAGAACCAGTGAAGAAACCTTGTCCAGCAGTACCTTCAGCACCTTCAGGATTCTGATTAGTACCAGATTCAGATAACCAAACTACGAAGTATAAAACTACTTCATCAGAATCATCTACAGCATCCTGAGCACCTAAGTTTTGGTTAAATACCAATGCAGAAGCAACATCATCAGCATGAGTATAAGTCTCACCATCAGTATGACCACTAATTCTAATATAATTCTTATTAATTATATCATAAGTAGTTGTACCAGCACCAGTTATAGCTGATTGTGTAGTTACACCAGATGTCAATATATTAGCTTGATTATAACCAGTGTCATCATCTATCGCATCAATAGAAGTCATAACAGTCGCAGGTGAAGTAGCAACAGTTGAATTACCTGCAGTTGAACATTCTAAAGTATCAGCTTCTCCAGTACAGAAAACTTGTGCCCATCTCATACCAGTATCAGTAGTTGGATCACCAGCAACACCATCTAAATCAGAAAATTCATCAGGAGTACTCAAACCACCATCTAAATTAACATAACCATCCAAGAAGATATTAGCACTTGAATTATTAGTTACAGTTACACTATAAACCTGACAAACGGCGTTGTTGTTATCATCAACACAAACACCATTACCACTAGCATCACTAACAGCAGCCTCTACCATGTTATTTGACATAGGTATCAAACCAGCCGTATCATTAGTTTCTGCTCTAGCAACAGCTAAACCAAAGTTAATTGAAGCAGCATTACCAGTAATAGCTGTATTATTAGTAGCACTTGCAGTAAAGTACGCAAATGTAGCACCAATTATAGCAACTACTAAAGTAGCAACACCAATTACTCCATAAAATATCTCTCTTCCCTTTCCATTATTATTACTCATTTACTATCTATCCTCCTTACGATAACAAGTATATCAAATTATAGTATAAAATGCAAGAAATTTTTATACAATTTTTTATTTTTTTTCTAAAACCCTTATTAAACTACATAATTATTATATTACTAATCAAGATAAAACAACCCTAAAACCATAATAATCACTCTTATTACCATCACTATTACTATAACTAAACATATTACCATTACTATTATATAAATTACCCCTTACCAAAACATAATTATTATTATCTATAAAATAATTACCACTACCACTAATTATAATAGCATCCCCTAACATACTTCTATTAATACCACCAGTATTATTACCTTTACTATATAAATTATAATATTTAGAATCAATACCATCTATACCATTACTAACCCCCATAACTCTCTCCACAGCACCCCCTCTTAAATCATAAACACCATATACATTCAAAGTAGAACTCGCTATAACATCACTCCTACTATCACTAATAATATTTCTACTATTAGAACTATTATCTATCAAAAATCCTTGATAATTATAAGTACCATAATCACTAACACTATCACTTTCTAAACTACCACTACCAGTATAATAACTAGAAGAATTATTATTATAAATATCACCACACACTAAACTATCACAAACACCATATATACTATAAGTTAAATATACCAATGCCCCATATTCTAAACTCATCTCCATATGAGCATCCATCTCTCCTAAACCATAATTATTAAATAACCTAGAAACCTCAAATTGCTCCCCAACAGTTTGATTTCTTAAAGAAACATTATCTGGAAGAATAGTAGGATTCTCACTACTACCCGTAGTTTCAAACTTACCAACCCAAAATCCAGTAATCTCTTCACCATCATAATTAAAAGCAGGATGAGTATACCAAGCATCTACATAACTACCACTACTATCAACTAATTCACCATTATAATAACAACTATCTGATAAAACTAATTCATCCTCATTATTACCATTATACTCACACAAAACATTACCAGTATTACTAACACCACTCTCAAACCTTATTTCAATACTACTAATATCTATATCACTATTCCTAGTAATATTCCAAACCCTATATTTATATCTAGGTATCCAAGTAAAAAATGCCACTATATCCTCCATCTTAATCTCATGCCCTACAGCATCATCACTCAAATAATAAGACTTATCATAAATACCATTATCTTTAACCAATACAACATTAGCCCACATCTTATCATCATAATCATACCATTGATAACTCTTATCCCTATTATTTACATCAGCCTTTTTCCAAACATCTTCATCATAATCATAATAAACAGGAATCATATCCCCTTCTATAACCGGCCTATTAGCACCACTACTATCTAAATTATATACCAAATTATTAGTATCCCCCCCATTACTAGAAACAGCAAAACCATCTATATTAACCTTAGCATAAAACCCCTTTCCAATCTCAGTATTAGGTATCTTATCACTAACCCACACAAATATATCTACATCAACACTACTCCCTGCTTTAACTACTATCCCATCCATTATAACATTATTAACAACACTATCCATACTAACAGGTTCATTAACGCCTACTTGAACATTTATATATTGATAATCAATACCATTAGTCTCCGTAACATCCTCTAAAATTAAACTAAACTCATAATCAACATTTCCATTATTAGTAACAGTTATACGATAAGGATCCATTCCCATCGCCTCTTCATAACTCATAGGATAACTATTATTAAGAACAACCTCTCCATCCTTAACATAATAAGAAATATCTAAATTACCCGTATTATAATAATTAAGATTCTCATCAACTTCCCTAATAGTCTCTATTGACAAAGTATTCCCAATAAATAAAATACAAACCAAAATAATAGATATCAAACTAGTAACAATAAGTCTTTTTCTGTTCACATCTATCACCATCCACCTTTATCTCACTACTATCTTACCATAATTATATCACATTAAAATATCACTATCAAGAAAAAAATAACTTACAATATCAAGTAAGTTAAATTTATCTAAACTAAACTAATAAACTACTTATTAATCAAAAACATCCTTATCCAAACTATCCTCATTAAGTAAAAAATAATATATTCCCATAGTTATAATACCCCTATCATCCCTCCTAGGCTTACTAACATCACCAACAATAATTATTTTCTTAAAAGAATCATCTATATTAACCAAAGAATTCCTTTCTTGTATTTCTTTCAAATCATCTTTCATTTCATATGCAGACTGAATATATATCCTTCTACTCCCTTGATTACATACAAAATCAACCTCATATTGAACCTTAGAACGAACATTATTTTCTAAAGTCTTATTAACCATCACCATTATACCCCCTCCTTAATAGCTCATTATATATAATATTTTTCATTATATGTCCCTTATCTATCTGCCTAAAATTTAACATAGCATTTCTTAACCCTATATCCTCAAAATAATACTTAAAAGGCGTATTAATATATTTATTACCCTTTACATCATACCTATTAGCTTTCGTTATTAAATAAGCATCTTCCAAACAATCTAAATATCTACTTATCGTCTTATCACTTAATGTAATATTTTTCTTACTCTTAAATATATTCTGCAATTTAAAAGGATTAGTTAAAGAACCAATTTGTGATGATATAATATTCAATAATTCATTTAACTCTTCTACAATAGTAATATTATTTCTTTCGATAATATCATTAATATATACCTCCTCAAACAAATTCTTTAAATAATTAGAACGTTCAACATCACTATCAAACGATAAAGTATAAGGAAGCCCACCATAAATACTATACTGTTCATATCCCTCATACCTATCACCATCAAAAACACTCATATATTCACTAAAACTTAAAGGATAAATATGTATTTCATCACCTCTTCCCCTAAATTCTGTAATTACATCCCTAGATAATAACTTAGCATTAGAACCAGTTACATATACCTCTATATTATCTTCATATAGAAAAGTATTCAAAACTGGAACAAAATCATCATCTTTTGAATCTCATCCAACAATAAATAATATTTTCTATCATCCTTTACAAGTGACCTAATATATTCAATAAATTTATTACCATTTAGTAACCATTCATTTTCCTTAATATCTAAAGGAATATATATTATATGATCCTTATCATTATTTATTAATAAATACTTATAAAATATTTTTTTAACAAATAAGACTTTCCGCATCTCTTAATTCCAGTTATAACCTTTATTTGCCCATTTCCATCTTTCTTAATTAATTGATTCAAATAAAAATCTCTATTTATCTCTTTCATAAATATCACCTCGCTAATAATATAGATACAATTATAACACATATATAACTATTTACAAACAACCATATTCCGAATTTTTT
>CASEAD010000081.1 GCA_949285775.1 uncultured bacterium | reverse complement strand
TTTATATTTTTAAAAAGAAAAAGTAAGACATAAATCTTACTTAAGCAACTTCTTTAAAAACTCTCCCGTATAAGATTCAGAAACCTTACTAACTTCTTCAGGAGTACCAGTACATACAACAGTACCACCAGCATCCCCACCTTCAGGTCCCAAATCAATAATATAATCACATACTTTAATAACATCCAAATTATGTTCAATAATTAACACACTATCCCCATTATCTACAATTCTATTTAATATTACTAATAACTTCTTAATATCATGAATATGCAACCCAGTCGTAGGCTCATCTAGTATAAATAAACTCTTACCAGTTGGTTTCTTTTGCAATTCACGAGCAAGCTTAACCCTAACAGCTTCTCCTCCTGATAATGTAGGAGCACTTTGTCCTAATTTAATATAACCAAGACCAACATCATGCATAATCTGTAATTTACTTTTAACCTTAGCATGATTTTCAAAAAAGACTAAAGCCTCATCTACTCGCATATTTAAAACATCATAAATACTCTTACCCTTATATTTAACTTGTAAAGTCTCTCTATTATACCTAGTTCCTTTACAAACATCACACGCTACATATACATCTGGTAAAAAATGCATCTCTATCTTCTTAACACCATCACCCCAACAAGCTTCACACCTTCCCCCTTTTACATTAAAACTAAACCTACTCTTATCGTAGCCCCTAATTTTAGCTTCCTTAGTCTCTGCAAAAATATTCCTAATATCATCAAACAATCCAACATAAGTAGCAGGATTACTCCTAGGAGTCCTACCAATAGGATTCTGCGTTATATGTATTACTTTATCAATATTCTCTAATCCCCTTACCTCCTTATGTTTACCAGGTTTATATTTAACACTATATAAATAATTATGTAACACTTTATATAATATCTCATTAACCAAAGTACTCTTACCAGAACCACTTACCCCCGTAACACAAGTCATAACTCCTAAAGGAATCTTTACATTAATATTCTTTAAATTGTTCTCTTTTGCCCCTCTTATCTCCAAATACTTTTTATTACCTTTTCTTCTCTTCTCAGGTACTTCTATCTTATATTCACCAGTTAAATATTTACCCGTTAAACTATTAGGATTAGCCATAACTTCCTGAGGAGTACCATAAGCCATAACACGTCCCCCCTCATCACCCGCTAAAGGACCTATATCAATCAAATAATCAGCCGCTAGCATAGTATCCGTATCATGTTCTACTACTATCAAACTATTTCCTAAATCTCTCATATTCTTTAAAGAATTAATTAATTTATTATTATCCCTCTGATGAAGTCCTATACTAGGTTCATCTAATACATACAACACTCCTGTTAACCTAGATCCAATCTGTGTCGCAAGCCTAATTCTTTGAGCCTCTCCTCCCGATAAAGTACCAGCATTCCTAGATAAAGTTAAATATTCCAACCCAACATTAATTAAAAACTCTAATCTAGAATCTATCTCTTTTAATAAAATATCTGATATCTCTTTCTGTTCCTTATTTAACTTTAACCCGCTTAAAAACTTCCTAAGATCCCCTATAGATAAACAACTAACCTCATATATATTTTTCTTATTAATTAAAACAGATAAAACACTCCTCTTAAGCCTAGATCCCCCACAAGTAGGACAAGGCAACTCCATCATATACTGCTCTATCCAATCCCTAATCCAACCACTCTTAGTCTCAACATATCTTCTTTCTAAATTAGTAATAATACCCTCAAAATTAGAAATAGTCTTCCTCGTATTACCATTCCTAGATACATAATTAAACTCTAACATATCATCAGTACCATATAATATTATATCTAATTCCTTCTTACTTAAATCTTTAACCTTTTTATCAAGATCTATACCATAATACTTACTAACAGTATCTAACTGTGTACTAATAATACTAGCACTATCATCTAAACTAATAGTAACAATCGCTCCCTCATTAATAGACTTATTCTTATCAGGAATAACCATATCCACATCTATCTTATACTTAACACCTAACCCCTTACAATCCTCACAAGACCCATAAGGAGCATTAAAACTAAATACCCTAGGTTCTAATTCCTCTAAAGAATAATCACAATAAGGACAAGCAAAATTCTCACTCAAAAGCATATCCTCTCCACCAACAACATCTATTAAAACCTTACCTTGAGAAAGCTTACAACTAACCTCAATCGCCTCATATAACCTACTCCTAATATCTTCCTTTATAACTAACCTATCTACTATAACATCTATATTATGTTTCTTATTCTTATCTAATTCAATATCTTCCATAAGATCATATATAACCCCATCAACCTTAACCCTAACATAACCATCTTTCCTAAGCTTATCTAAAATATCCTTCTGACTACCTTTCTCCCCCTTAACAACAGGAGCAGTAACCATTATCTTAGTACCATCATCTAAATTAAGCACCTTATTAACCATCTCATCAATAGTCTGAGAACTAATAGGAATATTATGATTAGGACAATATGGCACACCAATACGAGCATATAAAAGCCTCAAATAATCATATATTTCTGTAATAGTACCAACAGTACTACGTGGATTCTTATTAGTAGACTTCTGATCAATAGAAATACTAGGAGATAACCCCTCTATAACATCCACATCAGGCTTCTCTGTACCACCCAAAAACTGCCTAGCATAAGCACTCAAACTCTCTACATACCTTCTCTGCCCCTCAGCATATATCGTATCAAAAGCCAAACTACTCTTACCAGAGCCACTAACACCAGTCATAACAACCAATTTATTCTTAGGTATCTCTATATCAATATTCTTCAAATTATTCTCACGAGCACCCTTTATAACAATCTTATCCATTCCTATATCTCCTCTCATAAACCTTAACATCTCCTTCTTGATAATAACTTATCGCATCCATAATCATTGTATTATTTTTAAAAATTCTCTTAAATAGCACTATCTCTTCTTTATTTAACTTAAATAAACTAATAAATCTTATCACCCTATTATCTAAATCTTTCATATTAAGAAACATATTAATAATTTCTTTTCTACTAAGCACTCTCACAATCTTTATCTCACTACTAGCATACACATCATACACACCATAATAATCATTATAATACTTAATAATATCCCCATAACCAATAACTTCACATATTACAATATCATCTTCTCTATAATATATTAAAGTATCCTCTAAATTCTTACAAAAATGATAACTAGTATTTTTATATTCATCTCTAACTTTATAACACTTCCCTACTTCAAATACTTTACCATACTTATTTTTAAAACCCTTATAAAAAGCCTTATACCCAACTATACCATCATTATTCATCTAACCACCTAAACTTTTCTAAAACACATTATGTATTATATCACAACCAAAAGTAAAATCAATATATATACCAAAAAGAAAGTACTATTAATAATACTTTCTCTCTTTTCCAATTACCACAATATAAATAATAATATTTTTTTGAATTTATATCCAACTTTTAGTTATGTCTAATATATAAAAGAAAACTAGAATATAATCTTTAATACTTATATCACATATTTATCTCTATATCTTACTCTTCTACCATCCTATTTAATATAGAAAACACTCCCTTAATCTTATCTTTTAAATAATCATTAATACCTAAACTTATCTTAGTTGTAACTTTAGTTAACTTATTAGAATAATCCACTGTACTATCTACTACATAATCATCAATATCTATATCCTTCCCTTCTTTTACATCACTTTCAAATTGTTTTATCTGTTCTTCTGTTAAATTTCTCTTATTACTTAAATTATATTCATAATAACCCGACTCCTCTATGACATAAGCACAAAAAAATATAATAACAACACAAATAATACCAAACTTAACTACCTTCTTAACACTCATTTCATCACCCCTTAATATATTTATATAATATGTCTGCTAAAGCATTTATAGTATTATTAACTTCCTCTATACTATTATCAACACCCCCTACTTCAATAAGAATAACACCAGAACTTAAATCTTGATTATATACCCCATTAACATTAATACCCGTCTTAGTAAGAACTCCTCTAGATAAACCACTATAATACTTATTAATCAAATCATTTAATTCATTAGCAAACCCATAATTACTCTCCCAACTATCATAATCTTTACCAATAACAAACAATACTTTAGCATAACTACTACCATTAATATCTACAGTAGATAAATCATGAGATATACTATCTCTATGCAAATCAATAAAATACTTTAAACTAGAATACTCTTTCATCTTATTTTCAATTAACGTTCTAGAAGCAATATAAGAATAAGAATAATCCCATCCATTAACACTTAATATATCACTCATATTAGCTTCTTCTACAATAGACTCTATCCCCATACTATTTAACTTCTCTCTAAATAAATAACTAGCCATTAAAACATTAGGCGTAATACCATATATATCTAAATTATCACTACTATAATTTTCTAACTGATGAGAATTATATATATAAACAATAGGACTATTAACCTCACTAGGATTAGGATCACTTATATAATCACTAACATCCTTTAACTCTTCCATATTACTATAATCATCATTATATTCAACAGAAATAACATCCTCTACCTCTTCTTCCTTATCATTTTTAAATATAGTAGCATTCATTATACTACTAGGATCAGTAAAATCAATATCTAAAAGAAACCCCATTGTCTTATTAACAATATCAATTACTTTATAATCTTCTAATATATTAGCATTACCACTCCTAACTAACATATTTATAAACTCCTCATTACTAATATTATCATTATTCTTCATAAACCCATAAAAACTATAAGCAAAACTAATATAAATAATCCCCATATATATAACATATCTTATCTTAAATATCTTCTTTTTCTTAGTCCCCTTTAAATTCATCTTCCCCATACCATCACCTAATATAAGTATAACTATTTATCTCTAAAAAAATGTCGGAAAAAAAACAAACATTATAGTTTGCTTAATTAAACTTACAATTCTCCAAATAACCCTTCAATAAATTATATTCATCTATACTAATCTTACCAAGAATCTCCATATTCATCAAATCTACATTATTAATATCTTTTATATTTAATCTATTTAATATATTAATAATTCTAATATTCTCATCTACAGTATAACCATTAACTAACCTAGCATTAACATCAGTAAGTAATATATAATAATTTCTAATAACATTCTCTCTATTAGGATCATTAAAAATAAAACTACAATCCTTACCATCAATAATAAACTTATTATTATCAATAATTACATTACTATCTTTAATATCATTATTAACTACTACCTCTTCTTTATCATCTAATACTAAATCATTACTTAATCTATTATCATATTTAACTCTCCTTATATAATTCTTAACCTCTATATAAATAATTCTACCAATATAAGATACACAACTAATAATAATATACAAAGCAAATATAATAATATCTAAATCAATAAAAAATATCATTCTATTAACATCTATATCAACAATATCAAAATTATATGCTAAAAAGATAAACAAATTAATAAAAAATATAATACTACTACTTATAAGTAAAATATAATTAAAT
>CASEAD010000080.1 GCA_949285775.1 uncultured bacterium | reverse complement strand
TATTGTCGTATCTTGAAGGTAGAGATGTTAGTTTGCTTAGTAATAGCTTTCTTTTTGGTAGGAATGAGGTAACATTTAATACATCTAAAGTTACTTTTATATTATGTGGTGCATTTCAAGATATAACTGATAAAGAATATAATTATTCATCAGAAACTATTATGAGTATGATTAAGGATGGTTATACTGATGAACTTTATGGTAGAATAGGATTAAAACTTTATATGCCTAAGTATACTAAGGAAGATTATAGAAATATTTTAATTAACTCAGATATTAGTCCTTTAAAGAGTTTTGCTGTTACTTGTGAAGCTTTTGATAAGAAGTTTATATATTCGGCTAGATTTATTGATTCGGTAGCAGAAAGAGCGGTTGAGTTAAATGAGGGAGTGAGAGGACTTACTAATATTTTTTCTGAATTGACATTAATGTATTCTGATGATTTGCTTAGTGATATTGAACATATTGCTTTAATGGAGGAGTATGATGTTTTAAAGCAAAGGAAGGATATGATTAGAGGTTATGGAATATAGGTATAATGGTAATTTGAGCATAGAAGAGAGAATTTATGATGTATGTAATGATATTAGAAGTGAATATAGTGGAATACCTTTAGATAAATTAAGGAAAATTGCAGTTTTAGAGGGGCCTATTATAGATGAGGTTAATAATAAGATGAAATTTAAGAGGTTATATAATATGTTATTAGTGATAAGTAATGATATTAGTTTATCTAATACTTATGATAAAGTAGTTAGTGATTTATTACATATTTTTAGTAGTATGGATGATGAAGAGATAGATAATGAATTAGGGATAGTAAATAATATATTGAGATTTAAGAATAATAGTGGTGAAAAGTTGTATGTTAGTTAAGGTAAAGGTAAAACTTTATCTTTTTTGTTTGTTAATTAAATTGTATTGTATATTGTTATTTGCTATAATCTAATTATAGGGAGGTATATGTATGAGTTATGAGTATAATGATTTTAGTGATGAGATGAGGGAATATCTTAATAAGGCAATGGATATATATAATACAGTTAGGGATGGTAAGATTGTTAGGAGGTTTGATATTTTAAATCTTGAAAAGGGATTTAGTATTAAGAAAGAGTATGAACTTAGTAAGTTAGATAAAAGAATGTTATCTTTATTTATGGCGTCTTATTTAGTTGAAGGGAGTATTAGTGATTTTGTTAATAATTATGATGATATTAAGATTGAACATTTATTAGATTTTGTTGGTATTAGTGATATTAAAGATATAAGTTGTGTTGATGGGGATTATGGGGAGTTTTATGATAAAAATTTTAAGATAGATATAATTAGTTTTATAGAAAGATTAGAAGAGTGTTGTAGAAAGGTTAATGAGATTACTCCTTATGTTATACTTAGTTCAATAGAGGCTGTTTGTAGTGGGGAAGAAGTTAATATATTTAATTATCTTTTATGTAAGTATAATATAGATGCTTATGATTTTTCTGATTTGTCTATTTTTAAGGCTTTGGATAGTTATTTGGTTTCAAGTAATAGTGTTGTTGATTATAATATAGATAATTATTTTGATAAAGAAGAAGGTAATGGTAGTGTTCCTGTTGTTAGAACTTCTTTAGAGAAGGAAGTTGTGGTAGATGATATAGTATGGGACTTGCTTGATGAGGTTTTAGGAAAGTTTGTTGGGCAAGAAGAGTATGTAAAAGATTTATTTTATAATATTCTTAATAATCATGTTTTGACATCTGTGATTGGTTCTTCTGGTGTTGTTGATGGGGAGAGGTCTATTATATTTGTAGATGGGCCTTCTGGTACTGGTAAGACAGCAGTTGCTAAGGATATTGCTATGAAGTTTGGGCTTCCTTTGGTTATTACTTCTATGACAGATTATTCTGCTAGTGGTTATGTAGGTGGTGATATAGAAGATATTTTAGTAAGGTTGTTTGAGAATGCTAAAAGGGATTTGGAAATGGCTGAAAGTGGAATTATCATTTTGGATGAATTTGATAAATTGTCTTATTCTGATAGTGATGGTTTAGAGATGAAAAAGGCTGTTCAACAGCAGTTATTAAATTTTTTGGGTGGAGGAAAATATTTAGTTAATATTGGTTCTAAGATTGTTAAAGATGAGATAGAGTTTGATACTTCTAAACTTACTTTTATTGCTTTAGGTGCGTTAACTGATTTACGTAATAAGAAGACTAATAATAAAGTTATTGGATTTGGGAATAATGTTTCTAATGGTGTTAAAACTTATGATATTACTCCACAAGATTTGATTAAACTTGGTTTTGAGAAGGAACTTATTGGAAGATTTAATACTTATTTGCATACTGTTGATTATAGTAAGGATGATTTGATGAGAATATTAAGAGAATCTATGATAAGTCCTTTGGTAGGTTTTAATAATTGGGTAATGAGTTTTGGTAAGAGGGTTGATATTAGTGATGATGTTTATAATGTAATTGTTGATAAGGCTTATGAATTGGATACAGGTGCTAGGAGTTTGCAGACTATTATGAATAATATAAGAACTAAATATATAAAAGAAGTTTTAAGGGGGAAGGATAAAATAGTTTCTTTAGGTGTTGATGATGTTATTAATGTTAGTAATAAGATGGTTAAGAGAAAAGTAAGGGGGTAGTTGTGAAGTTTGAATATAATGGTAATTTGTTAGAAGATGATAGGATTAATACGGTTGCTAATGAGATTGTTAGTAAGTATTTGATGATTAGTTTTGATAAGGCTAGAGAGGCTGCGATGTTAGAGGGGAAGATTAGTGGGGATAAGAGTGTTAATGATGAACTTAATAGGTTATATAATATTATGTTAGTTAATAGTGATAATAGGGATATAGTGCTAGTGGTATATAGGGATTTTTTAGATGTTTTGAATAATAGTAATTTTAATGAGTATAGTGATATATATATTGGATTAGTAGAGGGAATAAATAATTATTTAGATAATTATTCTGAGTTTCCTTTGCTTAGTGATTATGAGTAGATTGATGAATCTAAAAATCACTTTTTTTTGTAAATATGTTTACAATGATGTGGGGAATGTGCTACAATGTTGTTTAAGTAAATTGTATAGGGTATAGGTGATGTAGTATGTTTTATTTTCTTTCTGTTCAGGTTACAGTAGCGTATGTAGTATTAATTTTTGTTATGTTTTTATTTTGTTTAGTTATGTTAAAGCAGAATAATATTTTGAAGGGTGAGTTAAAGAAGCTAAGGGAAGAAAGGGATGCCTTGTTATATAATAAGGAGGATATTAATAAGAGTAATGATACTGTAGCGATTAGTGAAATATCTAAAGATATGGTGGAGGATGTAGTTCAGGATGTTAAAGAAGAAGTTAGGGTTATGGATAATAAAGATATACCTTTAAAGAAGGATAGTGTTGATATTTATAGGGCTAATATGAATAATCATGGGGATTTATTGGATAGTAGTGTTAGTATTATGGATAATAAAAAAGAGAGTAGTAAGGATAATAAGAAGGGGTATTATACTAGGAATGTTTTGCATGATAAGAAGCATATTACTTCTCCTGTTTCTATTGATAATAAGGTTGTAGATACTGATAATTTTAATATAAATGATTTTGTTAGGAAAGATAAGAATAAGAGTGGGGAAGATAGTAGTAATAAGAGGAGAGATAGTTTTTCTTATTTACAGGAAGTGTCTCAGGAGTTAGCGAATGCTACTAGTAATACGATAGAACTTACGGATTATGAGAAGCGAGAAGAGGATAATGCTATTATTAGTTATCAAGAATTATTAAAGGTAAAGGATAAGATTAAGGTTATAGATGATGATAATGGGGATGTGGATTTTCTTGAGGAGTTAAAGTCATTTAGAAATAGTTTGAATTAGGTGCTGGACTTAGAGGTTCAGTATTTTATTATTAGCCAAAATGTAAAATGAAAACGAGCCAAAATGTAAAATTGGGATATTTGTTTTTAGTTATTTAATGTTAAAATAATTAATTTTATTGGTAATAGTTATGATGATGTGGTATTATAGTATATAGGGATGTGATATGATGGAAAAGATAGTTTTAATAGATGGTAATAATTTGTTATTTAGGAGTTATTATGCTACAGCGTATTCTGGTAATATGATGAGGAATAGTAAGGGTTTTCCTACTAATGGGTTATTTGGTTTTGTTAATATGATTAATAAGATTATTAGTGATGAGAGTCCTAGTTATATGATGGTAGCTTTTGATGTTGGTAAGACTTTTAGGCATGAGGAGTATAAGGATTATAAGGGTGGTAGGATAGAGACACCTGATGAGTTGAAGTTACAGTTTCCTAAGGCTAAGGAAATACTTGACGCGATGGGAATAAGACATTTAGAGGTTAATGGGTATGAGGCTGATGATATAGTTGGTACTTTTGCTAGGATGATAGATGAGAGTGATGGTTATGAGGGGTTAATTGTTAGTAGTGATAAGGATTTGTTGCAGTTAATTAGTGATAAGGTTAGTGTTAAATTACTTAAGAGTAAGGATTATATTATGATGACTGAGGATAGTTTTAGGGAGTATTATGGTATTCTTCCTATTAGGATGATAGATTTGAAGGGGTTAATGGGTGATAGTTCAGATAATATTCCTGGTGTAAAGGGAATTGGGGAGAAGACGGCTTTAAAGTTATTAAGAGAATATGATACGATTGAGAATTTATATGATAATATAGAGAAGGTTAAGGGGGCTTTGTATGATAAGTTAGTTGATGGTCGTGATAGTGCATTTTATAGTAAGAAGCTTGCTACTATATATAGAGAGGTTCCTATTGAAAGTGGTTTTGATGATATTAGATATAATGGGGGAAATGATGAGGAGTTAATTAAGATATATAATGAGTTAGAGTTTTATTCTTTTATTAAGAAGATAGATGTTGTTAATAATACTAGTAAGATAGAGGTTAATATTGTAAGAGATGTTAGTAAGTTAGATATTAGGGATGTGTGTGGTGTATTTATAGAGGTTGATGGTGATAATTATCATAAGTGTAATATTATAGGGATTTCTATATATAATGATAAGAATAGTTTATATATTCCTTATGAATATATAGGGGATTTTAGTTATGTTAAGGGTGATGTTTATACTTATGATGTTAAGAAGATGTGGGTAATGTTAAAGAGATTAGGGTTAGTTATTCCTAATGTTTGTTTTGATGTTATGATTAGTAGTTATTTACTTAATTATAATGTTAAGGATGATATTGCTTATGTTGCTAGGGATTTGGGGTATGAGTTGGTTTTTTATGATAAGAAAGAGGAGTTATCTTTAAGTGATAGAGCTTATAGAGCTATTGAGAAGGCTAAGTTTATATATGAGATATATGATAAATTAAATAAGGATATGGTTAGTGAGGGGGTAAGGGATTTATATTATGATATAGAGTATCCTTTAGCGTTTGTTTTGGCTAAGATGGAATATACGGGTATTAGGTGTGATGTTGGTGTATTAGAAAGTATGGGAAGAGATATTAGTAAGAGAGTAGATGAGGTAAGTCAAGAGATATATAAAGAGAGTGGGGTAGAGTTTAATATATCTAGTCCTAAGCAGTTAGGAAGTGTTTTGTTTGAGAAGATGGGTCTTCCACATGGAAAGAAGAATAAGAGTGGTTATGCGACTGATGAGGGTACTTTGATGAAGTTGATAGAGTATCCTATTATTGGGAAGATATTAGAGTATAGGATGCTTACTAAGTTATATTCTACTTATATAGAGGGACTTTGTAATAGTGTTATGGAAGATGGGAAGATACATACTATTTATACTCAGACTTTAACTAGGACGGGGAGGTTATCTTCTATAGAGCCTAATTTACAGAATATTCCTGTTAGGAATGAGTATGGGAAGTTAATTAGGAAGGCTTTTTTGGCAGAGAGTGATAGTGTTATTATGAGTAGTGATTATTCACAGATTGAGCTTAGGATATTTTCTCATTTGGCTGGTGTAGAGGAATTAATTAAGGCTTTTCATAATGGTATGGATATTCATACGAAGACTGCTAGTGATGTTTTTGGGGTTAGTCCTAGTGAGGTTACTAAGGATATGAGAAGGAGTGCTAAGGCGGTTAATTTTGGTATTATATATGGTATTAGTAGTTATGGATTGGCTGATGATTTGGGGATTAGTAATAAAGAGGCTAAGGAGTTTATAGATAATTATTTTAAGGCTTATCCTGGTATTAAGAGTTATATGGATAGGTCTCGAGAAGAGGCTCGACGTGATGGTTATGTTAAGACTATTATGAATAGGAAGAGGGTTATTAAGGAACTTAATAATACTAATTATATGATTAGGAGTATGGGTGAGAGAATGGCTTTAAATGCTCCTATTCAGGGTAGTAGTGCAGATATTTTAAAGAAGGCTATGGTAGAGATTGATAGGGAGTTTAGTAAGAGAGGGCTTAAGAGTACGATGTTGTTACAGGTACATGATGAGCTTATATTTAATGTGTGTAATGATGAGTTAGAGGAGGTTAAGGGTTTAGTTAAAGATATTATGGAGAATACTTATAAGTTAAGTGTACCTTTGGAGGTAGATATTAATATAGGTAGTAATTGGTATGATGCTAAGTAACATTTAGAAAATATTCTAGGTGTTTTTCTTTGTATTTTATTATTTGAGTGGTATAATATTGATAGTTGGAGGTAAGTATGATTTTTGGGTTAGATAGAAGTAATAAGTATGTAGGTAAGAGAGTAAAGTCTAGGGATATTGAGAGTGTTTTAAAGGAGTTATTAGGGGATTATTATGAAGATGAGGAATATGTTGGTAAGAGATTAGATGAATCTGGTAATATAAGTAATTTATTTAGAAATAGATATATTGGAAAGAGACTTAGGAAAAGTAATAATTTTACTATTAATATTGTAGCGGGTATTTTAAGTGGGGTGTTGGTTGGTAGTAGTTTTGTTAATTTTATTTTTCCTGTTGTTAGGAAGTTAGGAGTTAGTAATTTAGTTATGAACTCTAGTGTTGTAAGTAGTGATTATAATGGTTTATCTAAGGAAGATGCAAATGAGTATGTTGTTAATTTGTTTTGTGATCTTATTGATAAGAGTGATGAATTTTCTTTTAGTGAAAAAGATACTTTGAAGGAGAATATTTCTTTGTTTTTAGGAGATTGGGGATATTTATATAATAAAGATAGTTTGGTTAATATGGAGACTGCTCTTTATTTGTTAGATTATGAGGTGGATGAGAGTTTAACTGAGGATAGTGGAGTGTTGGGAATGTATATGCCATTTTATGTGAGAATTGTAATGGATGATGAGAGTAATTATGCTGATTTATCACATGAGGTTACGCATACTATTACTACAGATTTAGATGATTATTTAGGAGAGTGTAGGTTGATAGATGAGGCAATTTCGTCTTGTATTGATAGGGAGTATTATGATAATCTTACTTATATACCATTGATTAGGGATCAGATATTTTTTTTAAGTGAGATCATTGGGAGAGAGAATTTGCTTAGTTGTTATGTGAATAGTGATTATGATTATTTGAGTGAATTAATAGGGGAGGATAATAAAGATTTACTTGATATGTTTGAAAGGGAATATAAGGCTATTAGGAATGGTTTTTCATTTGATAGTGAATTAGTACAGGATATTGCGGTTAAGATGAGAAATATGTATGAAGATAAGTATGGGCATGATGTTAGTGATGATGCGATTGTTTATGCTGTATATATGTCTTGTTTACCTAATAATAGTTATGAGATGGAGAGTACTTTGTTTTATAATGATAATATTTCTTTTGAATATGATGGTTGTAAGATAGTGCTTAATGTTTCAGATAGGAATAATAGAATAGAGGATTTTAGTGATTATCTTGTTTTGAATGATGGAGAGTATGTTAATAATGTTATTGAAAGTTCTTTTGATGAGGTTATAAAAGACTATAATAATGGGGGTGTGAATAATGATTTATTGTATAGAATGAGTATTTTATTTAGAGAGGATGTGTGTTATTCTATTTTAAATAGTGATGATTCTGTT
>CASEAD010000079.1 GCA_949285775.1 uncultured bacterium | reverse complement strand
TTTATAACTAATTTATTTTTTGGTAAATTTATATATAAGTTAGGTTTTTTATTGTTTATTAAGTTTAATATGTCATTTATATTTTTTTCTTTTATTATGTTTGATTTATTGTTATAGATGTTATTTAATATTTTATATAGGATATTTTTTTGAATGAAGGGGTGTAGGGAATTAAATTTTTTAAGATCTAAGTAATTATTGTTGTATATATTTTTTATGTTGTTATTTACTTCATTGTCAATATAATTAAAGTAATCTTGTAGTGTTTCTGAGTATTTTAGAAATTGTTTATGTACATTAGGATTTTCTTTTTTTAATTGGGGTAATATATTATGTCGGTATCTATTTCTGGTATATGATGTATCAGAGTTAGTGCTGTCAATGAAGTATTTTATGTTATGTTTTTTATTGTAATTTATTAGATCTTTTTTTGTATATTCAAGTAGTGGTCTTATGATGTAATAATCATTCACATGGGATATTTTTTTTATTCCAGCGTATCCTTCTATATTAGAGCCTCTTATTATTTTCATTAGTATGGTTTCTATTAGATCGTCTCCATGGTGCGCTAAGAATAGATATTTAGTGTTATATTTGTGTAGTATTTTTTCATAGAATTGATATCTTTTTTCTCTTGCTTCGTTTTCAAAATTATTTTTATTATATTTGGTAATAATCATTTTTTCAAAGATAATATTATGTTGTTTACAATATTTTTCTAGATATTGTTCTTCTGTTTTACTTTCTTTTCTTATATTATGATTTATATGGGCACATATTATTTTATTGTTGGTGTTATTATTTAGATAATGTAGTAAAGCCATTGAGTCAGGACCTGCTGAGCAACCTACTACTAAGGGGGTATTATCATTAATTTCTAATTCTTTTAATATATTTTTAATCATAGTATTTCTCCTCGTATATATTATATCAGGTTATTTATTGTTTAGTAAAGAAAATGTCAATATTATAAGAATTATTTTTATTTTTTTGGGATTGTTAGGTAGAAAAAACTTTATTTTTGTCTAAAAATTTGTTACAATGTATTTTGTAGGAAATAAAGGTGAGTATTAAATGGGAAAGATAATTGCAATTGTTAATCAAAAAGGTGGTGTAGGAAAGACTACTACTAGTATAAATTTGTCTGCTTCTTTAGGTTGGCTTGGTAAGAAGGTATTGTTAGTAGATTTAGATCCTCAGGGTAACGCTACTACGGGGGTTGGTATTGATAAGGGGGATATAAAGAGTAGTGTTTATGAAGTTTTAGTAATGAAGTCTAAGATTGAAGATGCGATTATAAAAACCAAGAGTAAGAATTTGAAGTTGTTACCGGCTTATTTGAATTTGGCTGGTGTTGATATGGAGCTTATAGAGTTAGAAAAGAAGTATAGGTTAGAAGGGAATAAATTTAATAGGGTACTTAGGTTGAAAGAGGAATTGTTATTAGTTAAGGATAAATTTGATTATATTTTTATTGATTGTCCTCCTTCTTTAGGTATTCTTACTACTAATGCTTTAGCGGCTGCTGATAGTGTGCTTATTCCTGTTCAATGTGAGTATTTTGCTTTAGAGGGAATAATGCAACTTATAAATACTATTATGTTAGCGCAAAAGAAAGTTAATCCTAATTTAGATATTGAAGGTGTTTTGTTGACGATGCTTACTACTAATACTAATTTGGGATTAGAAGTAGTTGAAAGTATAAAGGGTTTCTTTAAAGAAAGAGTTTATGATACGATTATTCCTAGACTTATACGATTGGCAGAAGCTCCATCTCATGGGAAACCAATATTAGAGTACGAACCTAGAAGTAGGGGAACGCTTGCTTATATGAATTTAGCTAAGGAGGTTATAGAGAAAAATGGAACAAAAGAAGAAAGCTCTGGGGAGAGGGCTTGAACAGTTGTTTAGCAGTGAGGTTTTGGATTTTGATACATTTGAGGATAGTATAATGGAGAGTGCTAAGGAGTCTGATATTGTTGAAATAAAATTATCGGATATAAGACCTAATCCGTATCAGCCTAGAAGGAGTTTTGATCAGGAAGCTTTAGATGAGTTAGCGACATCAATTAGAAATTATGGTGTATTTCAGCCAATTATTGTTAAGAAGAGTATTAAGGGATATGATTTAGTAGCGGGTGAGAGGAGGCTTAGGGCTTCTAAGTTGGCTGGTTTAGAGACTATTCCTGCTATTGTAAAGGATTTTTCTGATGAAGAAATGAGGGAAATTGCTCTTTTAGAGAATTTGCAGAGAGAGAATTTAACTTCTATTGAATTGGCGTGGGCTTATAAGGGAATTATTGACAGTTTACATATTAGACAGGAGGATTTGGCCGCTAAGATTGGTAAGAGTAGAAGTCATGTTACAAATACTTTGGGGTTGTTAAGACTTCCTGATGATGTGCAGGATATGGTTTTAGATAATAAGTTATCTATGGGTCATGCGAGGGTATTGTCTAAGATAGAAGATAATGATAAGATAGAGGAGCTTGCTAAAAAGGTTGTTAATGATAATATTAGTGTTAGGGACTTGGAGAATATTTCTAGTACTGAAAATGTTTCAAAGAAAGTATCTATTAATAGAAAAAGTAAAAGTAATGAGTATAAATATGTTGAAAATGAATTAAAAGAGGTTTTTGGTACTAAAGTTAAAGTGGATAATAAAAAAATTGAAATATATTTTGAATCTAGTGTTGATTTGACTAGAATTTTAGATATTATGAATATTAAGATAGATTAGTATTGTTTATTTTTTAATCTTATAGGGAATATGTGGATTTTCTTTATGAGATTTTTTTACGAGTTTTTTGGTAATATATCGAGCAAAATTGAATTTAATAAACAAATGGTTATCTTTTTAGCTTTTAAGTTTTGTATATTTTTAGGGGAGTATGATTTTCAAATAATTACTCTTTAGAGTGTTATCATTAGATTACGTCAATTAGAGCATAGGAGTAGTAAGGTAGTGATAGCTTATATATTGTCGTATATTGTCGGCTGGAAATGTTTGAATTATTATATAATTCTGGTCTATAATATTTTTGTAAGGGATTTACTAGAATGTGAGGTGTGAAAAAATGAATGGTAGAGTAAAATGGTTTAATAATGAAAAGGGATATGGCTTTATAGATCATTCTTCAGGTGAAGATATATTTGTACATTATTCAGCTATCAAACAAGACGGTTATAAAACTTTGTCAGAAGGACAAATAGTTAGTTTTGATCTTATTGAAACGCCTAAAGGACTTCAGGCTATTAATGTAACTTCAAGTATTGATTCTAAGATTATAAGTCATAACTAGTGTTTTTGTGCGCTAGTTTTTCTTTCCTAAAAAAATAAAGATAGTTGTTATCTTTATTTAGTATTGTTGTTCGGTTAATTCTTTTAGTTTTGCTAGTATATTATTAGCGAATTTTAAGTTGTTTTGGAATGTTGCGTCTTGTTTGTTATGTTTTATATTAAGTGAACTATGCTCTAATATTGGAATTATAAAACTATTATTTTTGGTAGTTATTCTTATGTTCATTGTATAACATTCGTTATGAGATGAGGTTATTCTAGTTGTAGAATTTAATTGTTTAGAATAGACTATGCTATTATCAAAAAGGAGTTCATAATTAGTAATGTCTTCTTTTTTATATTTATAATTATTGTTGTTGGTATGAAAGACTATGTTATTATTTTTATCTATAGATATACCTGATCCTATTTTGTTTATTAATTGGAATGTTGGTGTTATTCCACATAGGTAGTTGGTTTTTTCTTTTATTATATTGTTTCTATATTCTTTATTGTTTATTATATTAATAAAATCATTTATTGATTTATCGTTACCGGTTACTTCTAATATTATGTTATTTAGATTTATTATTTTGCCCATTAGGACATTTTTTACTATATTGCATATTGGTGTTTTAGGATAGTTATATATTGTATAGTGGGTGCTATTTAGTATCCATATGTATTTATTTGTTGGTATTATATAATATTCGTTGTTTGTTACTACTTCTTTTGTATATTCTACTGTTAGGTATGTTTCTTCTAGGGGTATTAGTTTATTTATTATTATTGCTTTATCTTTATTTATATCAGGGCATATTGTTGTTATTTGTTGTATTTTATAGTCTATTATTTCATTATTTAGATTTGGTATAGGGGTTAGGTTTTGGATAGTTTGTGAGTTAGATATGAGATTGTTATAGTTATTATTTTCTTCTTTTATTTTTGTTATTTTATTTTGGATATTTTGGATTATATTTTTCATATTTTAAGTTCTCCTTTTATTTCTAGTATTATTTTAATATTATTTTTGGTAAAAATCAATATATTATTTATTTTTGGATATTTATATGGTAGAATGTATTTATAATAGGATGGTGTGATATGTTAAAGAAGAGGAACGCTGTTATTAATTTAGATTTGGATGATAGGGATGAATATATTAATCAGTATGATGATGATAAGATAAGTGATGAATTACATAATTATATTATAAAAGAGGCTATGAAGATTGATAATAGTTCTAGGATTGTTATTAGGGTAAATATGAATTTTGAGGTTAATGATGAGGAAAAAAAGAAATTAAGAAGGATGTTGATGAGGGATTTTGAGGATAGTATTAATAATAGGGAATTTATGGTTAGGCATGATAATGTTAGAAATATTTATTTAACTTTGATTGGTATTTCTTGTCTTATTATATCTTTTTTGTTTAGTTATTTAAATATTGGTTTGATATCAGAAGTTTTTATGATTATTGGTTGGGTATCTATATGGGAGATTGTTGATGATGTTTTATTTGAGAAAACTGAATGGAGATTGAGGAAAAGGAAATATATGCAGTTAAAGAGAGCTAAGATTGTTTTTGAGTAATGTCTTGTATTTTGTTTAATTATTATGTATAATAAGGTTGAAAGAGGGAATATGTATGTTAGATATTAAATTTGTTAGAGAGAATCCTGGTAAGGTTAAGGATAATATTAAAAAGAAGTTTCAGGATAGTAAGTTACCTTTGGTTGATGAAGTTATAGAATTAGATAAGAAGATAAGGGAACTTAAAGTGGAGGGAGATAATCTTAGAAAGAGTAGAAATGATATTAGTGCTTCTATTGGGGGTTTAATGAGAGAAGGGAAGAAGGAAGAAGGGGTCGCTAAAAAGCAGGAAGTAGTTGATATTAATAAGAAACTTGATCATATTGAAAAAGAGGAAAGTGAGTTATCAGGTTTATTAAGGGAAAAGATGATGATTATTCCTAATATAATAGATGATAGTGTTCCTATAGGTCATGATGATAGTGAGAATGTTGAAATAGAGAGATTTGGAGATCCAGTTGTTCCTGATTATGAGATTCCATATCATGCTGATATTATTAATATGTTTGATGGTTTGGATAAGGAAAGTGCTGGTAGGACTAGTGGGGAAGGATTTTATTATTTATGTGGTGATATTGCTAGAATGCATAGTGCGATGATTAGTTATGCTAGGGATTTTATGATTAGTAAGGGTTTTACTTATTGTGTTCCTCCTTTTATGATAAGATCAGATGTTGTTAATGGGGTAATGAGCTTTGAAGAGATGTCTGCGATGATGTATAAAATAGAGGGGGAAGATTTGTTTTTGATTGGTACTAGTGAGCATTCTATGATAGGTAGGTATAAGGGACAAATTGTTAAGGAGGATATGTTACCTATTACTATTACTTCTTATTCGCCTTGTTTTAGAAAAGAAGGTGGGGCTCATGGCTTAGAAGAGAGAGGTTTGTATAGAGTTCATCAATTTGAGAAACAAGAAATGGTTGTGCTTTGTAAACCAGAAGACTCTATGGAGTGGTATAATAAGATGTGGAGTTATACAGTTGAGTTTTTTAGAAGTTTAGATGTACCTGTTAGGACTTTAGAGTGTTGTAGTGGAGATTTGGCTGACTTGAAGGTTAAGTCTTGTGATGTTGAGGCTTGGAGTCCTAGACAAAGGAAATATTTTGAGGTTGGTAGTTGCTCTACTTTAGGTGATGCTCAGGCTAGAAGGTTAGGAATCAGAGCTAAGGGTGAAGATGGTAATTATTTAGTTCATACTTTAAATAATACTGTGGTTGCTAGTCCTCGCGGATTAATAGCGGTATTAGAGAATAATTATCAGGAGGATGGATCAGTTTTAGTTCCTAAGGCATTACAACCTTATATGGGTGGAATGACTAAGATAGAGAGAAGAAAATAATATTAAAAGGTATGGATTTTAAATGTGGTCTATACCTTATTATTATTTATAAGTAAGTTTAATTTGGCTTTCTTTATGATTGGTAAAAATAATTTGGTAAATGTATTTATTTATAATGTTAAATATGGAAAAAATAATTTTATTGATGGTTGTATGTGATTTTTGTTTATTGATTCTTTAATGATGGTAACTTATAATGAAATATATATTTTAAGGTAGATAAAAAAATGTAAAATAATAACATTGTTTGATAAAATGCTTGTTTATTTGATTTTATAATGGTAAAATTGAATAATACATATTGAGGAGATGTTATTTATGGATATTATTAGAACAAGAGAGAGGGGTAATTTGATTGTTATTAGTGGTCCTAGTGGTGCGGGGAAGGGGACTATTATTTCTGCTTTAAGGGGTATTAATAAGAATTTTTGGGTATCTATTTCTATGACTAGTAGGGATATTAGGAGTAATGATATTCCTGGGGTTACATATTTTTTTGTTAGTAAGGATGAATTTGAGAAGAGGATATCTAATGATGAGTTTTTGGAATATGCTACATATAATGGTAATTATTATGGTACTCCTAAGGATAAGATATTAGATAAGTTAAATGAGGGGATTGATGTTATTTTAGAGATTGAAATACAAGGAGCTTTAAAGGTTAAGGAAATAGTTCCTGATGCAATATTTATATTTATATTACCTCCTAGTATGAGTGAACTTAGGAATAGGCTTATTAAGAGGGCAACTGATAGTGTAGATAAGATATTATCTAGGTTTAAGATTGCATATAAGGAAATAAATGAGGTTACTAAATATAATTATGTTGTTATTAATGATGATTTGGATAGTGCTGTTTTAAAGGTTAATTCTATTTTATTATCAGAAAGATGTAGGGTTGATAGGATAGAAGATATTTATTTAAATAATATGGAAGAAGAGGTTCATGAGTTATTAGTAGGTAAGGATTTGGATAATAGTGAGTGGGAAATATAAAAAGACTTTTATTTGGTATAAAGTCTTTTTAGGTTAAATTTTAGTATATTATATGCTAGTAAGATTATATTTATTATTAGAATAATAATAGGTTTTAGGAAGGGGAGTGTTATATATATTATTAAGGTTATTAAGATATATATGAATGGTTTAGAGTGTTTTGTGAAGTTATTTATGGTTATGATTATGTTAGTAATTGTTAGTAGGTATAATATAGGTATTAGGAAGTAATTTATTTTTAGGGGGAAGTAATTGATAAAGAATAGATATATAATTAGTATTTGTAGTAATTTAGTTATTATTGTAAATATATATATTATAGATATTTTGTTAATTAGCCAATTATTTTGATTGGGTATTCTTAATAAGATATTATTTGGGGTATTGGCTTCATAGGTGTAATAGTTATGAGTAATTTGTATATATAGTATTATTTGATATAGAAATAACAAGATTGATATGGAATCTTTATTTCCTGTAGAGTAGCCTATAAGTGGGAGAAAGTCATTTGGGGTAATAGATATAAAGATTGGTTTGGTTATTAATAGTAATATGTTTAGGGAGGATAGTATTATAAATATTATTATCCACCAAATATTTTCTTTTATTATATTTTTTAGAATATTGTATTGTAATTTCATATTATATCTCTTTTCTTCTTTGTTATTATTTTATGTATAATGGACGCTATTAGTAGTAGGATTAGTAATTCTTCTAGGGAGCATATTATTTCTAATAGGAATGTTTGGTATGGTGTTTGGTTAAAGTAGTAATGAGGGATTAATGGTAGGTTATAAAAGTGGGTAATGTTTGTTTTATTGGTTAAAAACAAGAATATGGAACTATTTAATAGTACTATTAATAAGGATATGTATTGGTTAGTGAGTGCTAATAGAAAAAAGATAATATTATTTATTATGTTAGAGAATAATATATATCTTATTATGTAGAGTATAATGTAATAGATGATATTTATGTTATATAGGGGATGATTTATTGAGGATATGTTTGCAAATGAGAAGAGTAAAGCACCTGCGATTGATAGTATTATGGTTATTAAGAATAGATATGTAGTACTTATGGATATTAGTTTGGTGTTATTTATAATTGTCTTTTTATAGCTAGGTGTTCTGCTTAAGATATAATAATTTTTCGATGTTTCTTTTATAATGTAGATTATATTTAATCCTGTAGAAATAAAGAAACAAGTATTTACGTATGGATTTGTAATTATACTATATAGTCTATACCAAAAGTTATAAGTTGAATAA
>CASEAD010000078.1 GCA_949285775.1 uncultured bacterium | reverse complement strand
CTAGATACAAAAGATAACGCTAAAAAATCTCCATTATGAAGGCAAGCATAAATAATATCCTCCCTATCTTCATCACTAATAAAAGGAATATTCAACTTAACACCAGGCACACTCATACTCTTATGATTACCAAGTACACCATTATTAAATATCTTACATAATACCCCTTCATCATCTATAGATATAACCTCTGTTTTAATAAGACCATTAACTAATAATACAACATCACCAACTTTTAAATCCTTTAAAACATTAGGATGATTAACAGATATCCTATCTTTATTACCAACAATATCATCATATACTAATTTAATAGTATCACCAGCATATAAAGATACTTCTCCCCCTTCAACTACACCACTTCTAAACTCAGGACCTTTAGTATCATATAAAAGCCCAATATTATAATTTTCTTCCTCATTGATTTTCTTCACTAAATTCTCTACTATTTCTCTTTCTTCTATCGTCGCATGAGAAAAATTAACCCTTGCCACATTCATACCTTCTTGAGCAAGACACTTAAAAGTTTCATAATTGTTACTCTTTGGCCCTATACTACAAATAATTTTTGTCTTCTTCATACATGATCACTCCCTCATAAAGCATAGTCAAGTATACTATCTATAAAGTTAAATGTCAATAGTTAATCAAAAGATACCAAGATAAAAACAAAACTCCCATACTACACCACCAAAACTCATTATAAATATTATTAATATATAAAGAATATTATTCACTCTGCATCTCAAATATAATATCTCTTAACTCCATAGCACGCTCAAAATCTAACTCCTTAGCCGCCCTATTCATCTCTACTGTCAATTCCTCAATAGTCTTTATCTTTTCTTTCTTAGTCATCTTCTTATTTTTACTCTTATCTACATCACTATCTACATTACTAATTATATCTCTAATCTCTTTAATAATAGTTTTAGGAGTAATGTTATGTTTCTTATTATATTCTTCTTGAATCCTCCTCCTTCTCTTAGTCTCAGAAATAGCAACATCCATACTATCACTAATACTATCAGCATACATTATAACCATTCCATTAGCGTTCCTAGCACATCTACCTATCGTTTGAATTAAACTCCTAGAACTTCTTAAAAATCCTTGCTTATCCGCATCCATTATACAAATTAAACTAACCTCAGGAATATCTATACCTTCTCTTAATAAATTAATACCTACTACAACATCATACTTACCAACTCTCAAATTCCTTATTATCTGCATTCTTTGCAAAGTTTTTATTTCATTATGTAAATACGCTACTTTAATATCAATATTCTTAAGATAATTAGTTAATTCTTCAGCCATTCTTATCGTTAAAGTAGTAATTAACACCCTCTCATTCTTCTCTATTCTAGTATTTATTTCTTTAATTAAATCATCTATCTGATTCTTAGTACTCCTTACATCTATTATAGGATCAAGTAATCCTGTAGGTCTTATTATTTGTTCTACATACTTATTATTAACAAGTTCTAACTCATAATCCCCCGGAGTCGCTGATACATATATAGCTTGATTAATCTTACTAGTAAATTCATCCCACTTTAAAGGCCTATTATCTAAAGCACTAGGAAGCCTAAACCCATAATCAACTAAATTCTGTTTTCTCGCTCTATCACCATTATACATACCTCTTACTTGTGGTAAAGTTACATGAGATTCATCTACTACTAATAAAAAATCATCAGGAAAAAAATCTATTAAACAAGTAGGAGTTTCCCCCTCATCCCTTAACGCTATATGTCTAGAATAATTTTCTATCCCCCTACAAAAACCAGTTTCTTCTAACATTTCCATATCATAATTAACTCTTTCCCTAATTCTTTGCTCTTCAATCAACTTCCCATTATCATGAAAATACTTACATCTCTCTTCCATTTCCTTATTAATTCTCTCAATACTTATCTTTATTTTATCATCATTAGTAACAAAGTGAGAAGCCGGAAAAATAGAAATAGTTTTTTTATTACTAATAATATGCCCCGTTACTACTTCAAATTCACTAATCCTATCAATTTCATCACCAAAAAACTCTATCATAATACCATTATTATGTTGATTACTAGGAATAACCTCTATAATATCTCCCTTACTTCTAAATGTCCCCCTCTTTAAATCCATTTCATTTCTTTCATATAACATATCAACTAACTTCTTTAAAACATCTTCCCTAGATATCATATCTCCCACTGATACCGTTAACATCTTATTCCTATAATCTTCTACTTCACCAATACCATAAATACAAGATACAGACGCTACTACGATAACATCTCTTCTAGAAAGTAATGCCGAAGTAGCCCCATGCCTTAATTCATCTATCTCATCATTAATCGAAGCATCTTTTTCAATATAAGTATCTGTACTAGGAACATATGCTTCTGGCTGATAATAATCATAATAACTAACAAAATATTCTACCCTATTTTCTGGAAATAACTCTTTAAATTCAGAATAAAGTTGCCCCGCTAAAGTCTTATTATGAGCTAAAACCAAAGTAGGTTTATTAACCTCTTTAATTACATTAGCAATAGTAAAAGTCTTACCCGTACCAGTAGCCCCTAATAATACTTGATGTGTCTTCCCCTCTTTTATTCCTTCTACCAACTTATCAATTGCTTGTGGTTGATCCCCAGATGGTTTAAACTTAGATACTAAATTAAACATTATATATACCTCCCAACATTAATTTCGTTTTCTAGACTAAATGATATTAAACATAATTATTTGTTTTCTATAAACTTTTTATTATTTTCATTTATTTGATGTTGTAATAATTCTAAATCCTTAATATTCTTATTGTTTTTTAATACTTCTATTTGCATTCTAGCATTATTATTAAGCTTAATCAGTCTTTCTCTTTGAGAAACATTATCTGCTATTAAGCTAGCATTTATTGTTTCTAAATTACTTAATATTACTAGATGTAATAAATCTGTGTAATCTCTCATATTACCAACTCTTGCTAGTTCAGGATTACTTTCTCTCCACTCTTTAGCAGTTAAACCAAATAATGCTACATTTAATACGTCTGCTTCTTCTGCATATACGAATCTTTTTTGTTCTTCTGTTAATGTCGGAACTATAAAATTTTTAATAGCATCGGTGTGAACAATATAATTAACTTTTGATAGTATTCTATTAGCATTCCATTCTATTTTATATTGATAGTTTTCATTTTTCTTTAATCTCTCAAATTCCTTAATCAAATATAGTTTAAATTCAGGACTAATCCAACTTGCAAATTCAAAAGCTATTTCACTTCTAGCAAATGTTCCTCCACCATATTTCCCTGACTTAGATATGATTCCAATGGCATTTGTTTCTCTAATCCATTTTTGCGGAGACATAGTAAATGCATGCCTACCCGCTTCATTTTTAAACTGGTCGAATTCGACTAGTTTAAAAT
>CASEAD010000077.1 GCA_949285775.1 uncultured bacterium | reverse complement strand
TTTCTTCAATAAATCTAAAGACAATACCTTATCAAAACTCTGAACTAAACTCCTCTTAGTCACATCATTAATATCATTATCTTTTAACACATCATAAAGAACAGTAATACCCATCGAAGTATTTAAATCATCACTAATATATTCCTTAAACTTATTATCATAATAACTAAACTTATCTACATCAATATCCCCATCTTCTTTTAAAGAAAGAACCTTCTTCTTAAGTTTATCATATTCCCTACTAGCACCATCTAATATACTGTAATTAAAACTAACTACCTTTCTATAAGAAGAATTTAAACATAAATACCTATATGCAAGAGGATTATACCCTTTGTCTTCCAACAAACTAACAGTCAAAAACTCTCCCTTACTTTTACTCATCTTACCACTATCATCATTCAAATGTTCACAATGAATCCAATAATTACACCACTTATGACCTAAATAAGCCTCACTCTGCGCAATCTCATTAGTATGATGTGGAAATATATTATCAATTCCCCCACAATGAATATCCAAATATTCTCCCAAATACTTAATAGCGATACCAGAACACTCTATATGCCACCCAGGATAACCTACTCCCCAAGGACTATCCCACTTTAATTCTTGATCCTGAAACTTAGACTTAGTAAACCATAGAACAAAATCAGCTTGATTTCTCTTAAAACTATCTTCCTCTACCCCTTCTCTAACACCAATAACCATCTCATCAACCTTATGATTAGTAAGTTTATAATAATCATCTAACTTAGAAGTATCAAAATAAACATTACCCCCACTAACATAAGCATATTCTTTTCTTATAAGTTCTTCTATAATCTCTATATAAAAATCTATATTATCAGTAGCCTTACTAACAATCTCTGGCCAATTAATATTTAATTTACTACAATCTTCTTTAAAAGCCTTAGTATAATAATCTGCAATATCCATAACACTCTTATGTTCCCTCTTAGCCCCCTTAAGCATCTTGTCTTCACCACTATCACTATCACTAGTCAAATGTCCAACATCAGTAATATTCATACACCTAGTAACATCATAACCTAAATATCTTAAACTCTTCTCTAATATATCCTCAAAAATATATGTTCTTAAATTACCAATATGTGCATAATGATACACCGTAGGTCCACAAGTATATAACCTAACCTTATTCCCCTCAATAGGAACAAAACTCTCAATTTTCTTACTCAAAGTATTATATAACTTCATATTATCCTCCCACTTCTACCATATTATATATTATTATTTACTAAAATGCAATTGCAATAACCAACATTTTATAGTATAATACTATAAAAAATAGGAGGCTAAAATGACAAAAAAATCTAAATCAACAACATTTAACATAAACGCTAATATACTAGTACTAATTGCTTATGCCGGAGGATTATTATTAACTTGGATACAAACAGCTTGTTATTTTGCTTGGGGAATCCCCTTAATAATATACCTGACCGAAGAAAAAAATAAATTCATAAAAAAACAATCATCACAAGCCACACTATTATTCTTAATAACATCTATAATCTCTATAATATCATATTTACTCTTAATATTAGTATCTCCAGACAATTACAATAACATCTATAGCCTCATAGTAGGAGGAAACTTTATCATCATAGCAGCATTATCAGTAATAATAAGCGCTGTTAAAATAGTAGTAACAATATTCACTATCGTAGCAATCATTAAAACTTGGCATTATCAAGACTATGAAATACCATACTTAAATAAAATACTTCCAACATTTACTAAATACCTAGAAATAATAGATGGTAAAAAAACACCACCAGAAGAAAAGTCAAAAGCTAATAATTCTAAAAAAATAAAAAGAAATAAAATACACAAAAACACTAGCAAAAACTAGTGTTTTATTCTCTCATAAACATCCTCTACCTTACTAATATTCTTATCTTCATATACAGGAATAATATGTAAATGAAAATGCTTAACCTCCTGAGAAATACCATTATTCTCCATAAGAGTAATACCATCACAACCAAGTTTATCCATAAGTATCTTACTAATCTTCTTACTAATTTCCATTACATAATTTAAAGCATCACTAGGAATATCAAACAAATCTTTATAATGTTTCTTAGGAATAACCAAACTATGACCATCACTCTTAGGATTAACATCTAATATTACCTTAACTATATCATCCTCATATACAGTATAACTAGGAATATCCCCTTTAATAATCTTACAAAAAATATCCATGCATATCACCTCTCCATACCAAGTATATCTAAAACCAAAGAAAAAATCAATCTCTTTAGATTGACTCGTGAATATCTGCGAATATTCTAATATTATTATGTATCTAAAGTAATATTTTTATTCATAATAAGCCATCATTCCTTTCCGCCTCGCTTGAGGCTCGTTGTCAAGGCACACATAGGAATGAAAATTAGTACCT
>CASEAD010000076.1 GCA_949285775.1 uncultured bacterium | reverse complement strand
TTATTCTTTAGACGACTTTAAAGGAAGACTAAAACTATCTAAAGGTTTATATTCTACAGATGGCTTTGCTGTAATAGATGATAGTGATTCCCTAGTTTTAACCGAAAATGGTAATTTTATCCCAAGAGAAAACAAAGAAATAGATCTTTATGTCTTTATGTATCGCAAAGACTTAGGACTATGTTTACAAGACTATTATACACTAACAGGGTACCCTCAAATGTTACCAAGATATGTCTTTGGTAACTGGTGGCATAAAGATCAAGACTACACAACCAATGATATTTTTGATATAGTAAATAAATTTCGTGAAAACAATATTCCGTTATCCATATTTTTACTAGGAAACAAATGGCATAAAGAAAACGATATAGCATACTTTAATGAATCAATCATTAATCCAATAACATTAAAAAAAGGATTAAATAATACCAATGTCAAATTAGCCCTAACTATAAAACCAAACGAAACCATAAAAGAAGGAACAAATACCTATAATGCTATCCTAGAACAAATGAATATTAATACTAAAGAATTATCCCTATTACCACTTACCACTAACAAATTAAACATTTATATTAACTATATTATTAGAAATCTCCTAAATAAAGGAATAGACGTTTTTAATCTAGATTATAACAACATCAAAGATAAAAGTACCCTAGCTTTATTATCATACTATCATAACGCTATAATAGAAACATTTTTAAATAGAAGAGGAGTAGTATTATCTAGAAATCATAACTATGCCCCACATAGAAATATTATTGTCACCACAGGTAAAACTAGAGTTGATTGGAACACTTTAAGTATCATACCAGAATATTATTCTAGTGCCTCAAATTATGGACTAAGCTACGTAACAACACCAATAGGTGGATATTATGGTGGTATAGAAAATTTTGAATTATATATAAGATATATTCAATTAGGAACATTTAGTACCATACTATTATTAGCGTCTGATGGAGGAAAATACTATAAAAGAGAACCATGGCGTTGGAATCTATCCCAACAAGAAATAATAAAAAAATACCTTAATTTAAAAAATATGTTAATACCATATTTATATACAGAAGCCTATATCTATCATAAAAAAGGTAGCCCCATTATCCAACCCTTATATTATAAATATCCCAAAATATATGATGAACCAACCTACAAAAACCAATATTTTTATGGAAGTTCCATGTTAGTATGCCCTATAACCAAAAAGAAAAATGAACTTATAAACAGAACTGTGCAAAAAATCTTTATCCCTGAAGGAACATGGTATGACTTCATCAGCGGAAAAAAATACCTAGGAAATAAATATTATGATAGTTTTTATGAAGAAGAAGAATATCCCGTATTCTGTAAAGCAGGAAGTATTATACCATTATCACTTGATATGACAACAAATAACCCAACTAACCTAGAAATAGATGTCTTTCCAGGCGCTAATGGAGCATATAGTATGTATGAAGATGACGGCTTTAGTACTTCCTTCAATAATGGTAGTTTCTGTATAACAGAATTTACTTATACCTATGCTCAAGACTCTTATACCCTAGCGATAAAACCTCAAGGATCCCAGGGATTAATACCAGATATAAGAACTTATAAAATAAAATTTAGAAATACAAATACTGCTAATATAAAAGTAACAGATGGCACAAATAATCTTCCATGTAAAGCATACCTAGAAAAAAATGATTTAATTATTTTAATTCCAAATATTCCTAGCTCTAAAACTATTATTATAGAATGTACTGGAAATAACCTAGAAAATTCTACATTACAATTAATTAATGATGACATAAGAGATATTCTAGAAAATTTACAAGTAGAAACAACCCTAAAAGAAAAAATAGATGAAGTTCTATTTAGTGACTTACCTATAAAAAAGAAAAGAATTGCTATTAGAAAATTAAAAAAATATAAACTAGAACCCAAATTTATTAACATGTTCTTAGGCTTACTAGATTATATCAAAACCGTATAATTACCTAGTAAGTCTTTTAACTAATTTAGTATGATATTCCCCTAAAGTATCACACTTTAATACATTTTTCTCAAAAAAATTTAACCCCTTATCTTTAATTCTTTCCGATAGAAAATTATTAATATAAGCCATACTAACATAAGTAGAACCTACTATAACACTTTTAATATTATGATTCCTATCATAAATAACTCTATAAGTACTAGATAAAGTATCTTTAATAATACATTTTATAATATAGTTAAAAGTAATACCATTAACCATCTTAGCACCATTTTTAAAATATGAAGAACAAAATTGTCCAATATCCACTATAAATAAATTACCATCTTTATCAAAAATTATATTATCAATATGACAGTCTACTGCATTAATATTATTTTTAGTAAGTAACTCTAAATCTTGTTTCAATAGTATTAAATTATCATATAATACACAAGTACTAATACTACTATTTGAATCCCTTCTTTTTCTAATATATTTAGAAGTATAACCTCTTTCAATTTCTTTCTCATCATATACAAAATCAATTGGCATAATAATTCTTTTAGTAGGAAGTGACGCTAGAGTATGTTAAGTTTCTTTCACAAATACATTAGGTATATTTTTATATAGTTTTAACACACAATCCCCATAACTATATACCTTAGCCTCAGTACCACCACCAATAAAGGAACTTTTAAAATTAATATCTATTAAATTATCATTAATATAATACTTCATAATATCCCCTCCAATGAGTAAGTATTTTATCACTAAATGACTAATAAGTAAACAAAAAAGTAAAAAACTACTTGCTATCCAAAATTAACTATTGTATAATAAATAAAAACGAACGAAAGAAGTAGTAATAATTTATTTATTTTAAAGAGAGTAGGATGTGGTGAGAACCTATAAATAAATACTTATGAACTTGTCTTTCTAGTTACCTAATAGGTCGGGGCATCCCGTTATCAAATAAAGTAATAAGGTAGGATGGTACCGCGTCTATACGCTCCTAATAATTAGGGGTGTTTTATTATTTAGAAAGGATTTGATAATATGAGTGTATTATTAGAGTATATTATTGTATTTATTATAATTTATATCATAAACTATTTTATTCATATTAAAAATCATACCAAATACAAAAAAGATAGAATACCCACAGAACTCTTATACCTCAAAAAAATATATAACATTAATATTAATAAAAATAACTATAAACATTTTGTCTATGTCTATAGTATTACCAATACCTTTATTATAACAACCATTTATATAATATTAATATATTTAGTAAATGGATGGATATTAAGAATAATTTTAGGAGTAATATTATTAATATTATTAATTATAATATGCTACGGACTATTAGGAAGATATTATTCAAAGAAAGAAGGAAAAAAAGATGTATAATTTTAGAGAAATTGAAAAAAAATGGCAAAAACATTGGGATAAGGATAAAACCTTTATAACAAAAAAAGACAATAGCAAAGAAAAATTCTATATGCTAGTAGAATTTCCCTACCCCTCTGGAGTAGGACTACATGTAGGACACGCAAGAGTTTATACCGCATCTGACGTCCAAGCAAGATACAAAAAAGCTAAGGGTTATAATGTCTTATTCCCAATGGGATGGGATGCCTTTGGTGCTCCAGCAGAACAATATGCAATTGCTAACCATATTCACCCTAAAGAAGCCGTTAATAGAAATATAGAAGTATTTAAAGGACAAATGAAATCATTAGGCTTATCAGTAGACTGGTCAAGAGAATTCTCCACTACAGATCCTGAATATTATAAATGGACTCAGTGGCAATTCTTACAATTCTACAAACACAGAATGGCTTATAAAGCAAAAAAGAATATTAATTGGTGTCCAAATTGTAAATCAGGACTATCTAACGAAGACTCATCAGGAGGCGTATGTGAAAGATGTGGCACTAAAGTAATTCAAAAAGAAAAAGAACAATGGATGCTAAGAATGAGCGATTACGCCGAAGAATTACTAGACGGACTAAATGATACAAAATTTAATGAAAGAACTAAAATTGCTCAAGTAAATTGGATAGGAAAAAGCACTGGTGCCGAAGTAACCTTCAAATTAAAAAATTTACAAGATGAATTAATAGTCTATACCACTAGATGTGATACTCTTTTCGGAGCAACCTTCATGGTAATAGCGCCTGAACATCCATTAATAGAAAAATATAAAAACATTATTAAAAACATAGATGAAGTAGAGAAATATCAAGAATTTGCTAGAAGTAAAACCGAGTTTGAAAGAACCGAACTTGTTAAAGAAAAAACAGGTGTATGTCTAGAAGGAATAACTGCTATTAATCCAGTTAACAATAAAGAAATACCTATTTGGATTAGTGACTATGTTATGATGAACTATGGAACTGGTGCCATAATGGCCGTACCTGCTCATGATGAAAGAGACTATGAATTTGCTAAAAAATTTGGTATCGACATAATTGAAGTAATAAAAGGAGGAGATATCTCTAAATGTGCTTATACCGAAGATGGCGAAATGATTAATTCAGGCTTCTTAAATGGTTATACTAATAAAAAAGACTCTATTGAAAGAATGTTAAAATACTTAGAAGAAAATAAAATAGGAAAAAGAAAAACAAACTACAAATTACAAGACTGGATCTTCTCAAGACAAAGATTCTGGGGAGAACCAATTCCTATGATCAATTGCCCAAAATGTGGCTGGGTACCAATGGATGAAAAAGATCTACCATTACTACTTCCAGATGTAGCTGAATATGAACCAACTGACAACGGAGAAAGCCCACTTGCCAAAATAACAGACTGGGTTAACACTACTTGCCCAAAATGTGGACATCCTGCTACTAGAGAAACCGATACAATGCCTAACTGGGCAGGATCTTCATGGTATTGGTTAAGATATATGGATCCCCATAACAAAGAGTGTTTTGTCTCAATGGACGAAATGAAATATTGGGGAAAAGTTGATCTATATGACGGTGGAATGGAACACGCTACTAGACACTTACTATATGCAAGATTCTGGAACCAATTCCTATATAATATAGGTTTAGTACCAAATAAAGAACCATTTGAAATAAGAACAAGTCATGGTATGATACTAGCCTCTAACGGCGAAAAAATGAGTAAAAGTAAAGGTAATGTAGTAAACCCTAACGATATGATTAAAGAATATGGTGCCGATGCCTTAAGAACCTATGAAATGTTTATTGGAGACTACTCAAAAGATGCTGCTTGGAGTGAAAACGGACTAAAAGGTTGCTATAAATTTCTAAATAGAGTATGGAACCTACAAGAAAAATTAAATAATAATGAAACATATTCTAAAAAACTAGAAACAATTATTCATAAAACCATAAAAAAAGTAACTAATGATTTAGAAACCCTAAATTATAATACTGCTGTATCAGCATTAATGATACTACTAAATGATATGGATAAAGAAGAAAGTATTACTAGAGCAGATTATAGAGTATTACTACAATTACTAAACCCATTTGCCCCTCACCTAACAGAAGAACTAAATCAAAAATATTCCTTAGGAGATGAATTAGCAATCAGTTCTTGGCCTACATACGACGAAGAAAAAACAATCTCTAAAGAAATAGAAATAGGAGTACAAGTAAATGGTAAATTAAGAGGCGCTATAAAAATAACTAAAGATGCACCTAAAGAAGAAGTAGAAAGTATCGCCTTAAAAGAAGAAAATGTAAAAAAATATATTCAAGATAAAGAAATAGTAAAAGTAATAGTAGTGCCTAATAGAATAGTTAACATAGTAATAAAAGGATAACCTAATGAAAAAAATTACTGATGATTATGAATATATTATAGTAGAAATTATCCCCCCCCCCCCCAACCCCAAAAAAATAGAAAAATTTAAAAAAAAATAAAAAATAAAAAAAATAATTAAAATATATAAAATATTTTTGTTAACGCCGTGTTTA
>CASEAD010000075.1 GCA_949285775.1 uncultured bacterium | reverse complement strand
TTTAATCCTTTAGAATTTTTTTTGATATCTTCTTCAGTACCAATTAATATAATATCTGCTATTTTTTCTTTTAGGATTATAGATGTGGCTTCTAGGACTCTTCTGTCCATAGTCTCTGGTAGCACTATTGTTTTTTTATTCTTTTTTGCTCTTTCTTTTAGCCTTTCTATTATCTTACTCATAATTTTATCCTTTCCATTTTAATTATAACAACTTTATTTTTTACTGTCTATAATTTTTACTTTATTTGACATTTTATAACATACTTATATTTTCAAGGTATGAAGTTATGATTATCTGTTTATCGTTATAGATAGTGCTACAAGTTATTAGTATTAAAGTATTACTTATATTTTTTTCGATTTTTAGATATCCTTTTTTGGGTATATAATACATGTCTTTGATTATATATGTATATTTCTTCTGGTTGTAGTAAATATATAATATATCATTTATTGATAGTTTATTTAGATTATTAAAATAAGCGTTACTAGCAGTTCCTGAGTGCGCTGCTAAAATAATTGTATTATTATCTAGATTAGAACCACTTAGAATTTCTATATTTTCTGAGACATTATTGTTTTTATCAGCTATATTATATATTCCTTTATTGAGATTTATTTTAGGAATATTTAACACCATTAAATATGTCTTAGTGTTATTATTATTGTCTATGAGAAACTTTTTTATATTTTCTTGTTCTTCTTTTGTGTAAACATACTTTTCATATTTGGATATTACTGGAATAAATAGACCTATACTAATTAAAATGAGAATTATTATTTTTCTTTTTAATGACATATATGAATACTCCTAATATAATTAGTAATAATGATATTATTTCAATGATATACTTTTTATTACTTAATGTATTTGGGATAGGAATATTTAAAAATACTTTGCTTTCTGTTTTTTTGTTTATTATGGTTAAGTCTATATTATCATCTTTTATTTCAAAATATAGTTTATCTTCATTTAATTGATATACACTATTAACACTTTTTTGGATAAAGTAATATTTTCCATTGGGTAAGTTATTTATTTTTATAATTCCCTTGTCATTGGTTATACTTGTATTAATTAGTTCATCATTTTCTGTATATAACTCTATTACACTACCTTTGATGGTGTTATTTTCATCATCAATGTTAGTAAGCGTTATGTTATATTTTTCTATTTTACTGGTGATTGCTAATTCTTCTTCAACTAGTGTTGTTATGTTATCTTTATTTTCTAATTTTAAGCAGTAATAGTTATTATTACTAACTTCTTCTATACAATACTCACCTAAATATAGAATTGGTGTATCTACTTTTCCTTCTTCGGTGGTACTCAATATATCTACTTTATCACCTTTATTATAATGTAATTCTCCATCGGGAGTAATTATATCTTCTTTAGCGTATATTTCTAGTTCTTTATTTGGGGTTGGTTTTTGTTCATAAGTAAATTTGTTTTCTGATATTTTTAATTGTTCTTCATTTGTGGTAATATGAACTACTCCTTTTATTATTTGGTTATAGTATTCTACATTTAAAACTAATTCGTTGTTCATATTATATGTATAATTGGAATTATCATCTATAACAATGGTAATTATGTCATTATTTTCCATATAATGTTGTGGAGAAGTAACTTGCTCTAAGATATATGTTCCATATGGTAAGCTTTTGGGTATTAACACTTGACCTGATTTGTTGGTTTTAAAAGTGTCTATTCCATTATAAGATATATATTCTTCTGTATTTTTGTCTTTTAATTTGTAAGTTATGTTTTCTTCTAGTATTTCTTTATTACTTTCTTTATCTATTGTTATGATATTTATTTTGGTTTCTATTATATCATCAAATAGATTGTATCTTATTTTTTCTTCTGTATTTTCATCAATAGTTATATTTAGGTCTGGTATTTTTTCATAACCAGGAGTTGTATTTTCTTGTTTTATTGTGTAATTACCATATATTAATTCTGTTTCTGTATATCCTAATTCATCTGTTATAATGGTTTGGTAAAGGTTTGAATTATTATCATAGATGTTAAATTTAATTCCTAATTCTGTATTGTATGTTCCTGTGTTTTTATTTCCAAATAGTTTTAGTATTTCTAGTTTACTTTTTATTATTTCCTCTTCTACTACTAAATCTTTTTCAAAGGAATTTATTTCAAATTCTATAATATTATCATTCAATTTGTAACCTTGACTTGCTTTTGTTTGCTTGATGTAATATTTTTGTGGTAGTAAATTTTCAATTCTATTTAAAACTCCTTCTTCAGTGGTGAAGGTATCTACAACTTTGTCATTTTCATCATATATAGCATAAGATGCTCCTGTTAATGAGGCTTGTCCTTGTGATAATGGGTCTTTTGTGTCGGCATCTACTAATTTTATATTTAGATTACCGCCTATTGTTTCAATATTAAATTTTGTTGTTGGCATATCTAGTTTTCCGGCGGAGATTAATTTTTGAGAAGAATCACTATAATATAGCGTACTATCTTGGGAATAGTAATTTTTTCTTGTAAGAGTTACTTCAATATTTTGGAGTCTATCTTTATTAGTACTAATATTTAATATATTATTATTCTTGTTATAAGATACGGTGTTAGTAATAGTTATATCAAAATCAGATAGTACTCTATTAGTGTCTTCTAATTCTAATTCTTGACCCGCTAATAATTGATATTCTTTGTTACTAAATGAAGGTATTAGTGATGATCTTTCTATTTCTTTTTCGATGGTTCTTTTGTAGATTTCAATAGGCATTTCTTGGCCATTTAAATCTAGTTCAGTAGTCCAATATACATCTATATTTTCAATATATTCCCAAATTAGTTCTTGTGCTGCCATATAATATCTATAATCATTATGATTACTATAGTCATACCCATAATACATTATTTTTTTAATATATTCTATTTGTTCATTTGATAGTCCTGTAGTTGTTAGGTCAGTGGTAGAATTATAGGTATTGGTAGTTATTTTTTTACCTATTTCAAGGCAATAGGCTGTCCTATTATTCATTTTATAAATTTCTAAATTATATAAGTGTTTTCCATCTTCTAGGTTAGCAATTGCGTAAACATTATCAATTGTTGTTCTTTCTAAATTTGAGTCTTGAGTACCGGCATTAACGGTAATTGTAGTTATAATTAAGATAATGGTGCTCAATATTATTAATGGTCTTTTAGTTATTTTTATTAATTTTATTTTTTCTTTTCTTGATTTTATTTTTTTCATTATTTACCTCCTCTAATTATATTATTAGAGATAAGTTTGAAAAATCCTTCTTAAAATGAAAAGAAATTTAAAAAACTGCATTTTGTTTATATGCAGTTAATTTGATATAGTGGTAATAATTACCATACTTTTACTCTATTATCTTTGGGTATATACATTTTATCAAAGATATTCAAGTCGTAGGCTTCGTAAAATGCTTCCGTTGAAGAAAGTGTTGCATTGACTCTATATTTATTAGGTGAATGGTTATCTTGAAGGAGTAATATTTCTTGATAATCTTCTGTGTAAAGGGAAGCCCACATATTAGCAAATGATGTATACATTTCTTGTAACTCTTCTTTGGTGGCACCTTTGGAGATTGCTAGTGATGATATACAAGATAGACTTCCTAGATCTGCAATATTTTCATCTACTGTTAATTCACCATTTATGTAAAGTCCATCAAGGACTTCGTATTTGTTATAATATTCTACAACATCTTCTTTTAAGTTATTAAATTCTTGATAATCTTCTTCTGTCCACCAATTTGATAAGTTTCCGTTTTCATCAAACTTTGCTCCGTTAGAGTCAAAGGCATGAGTTATTTCGTGAGCAATTACCATACCGATAGTTCCTAAGTTTTGATAGTAGGAATTATCTAAATCAAATAATAAAGCTGAAGCTGATGGGAAATTAATTGAATTATCTTGGGGATTATAGTAAGCATTAACGGTAGTTTGGGGAATTGTCGATATATTTTCAGTACTGTTTAGTTTTGATAAGGTGTAGTCAGAAATGGTTTTCTTCATTTTTATGATGTTCTCTATTAGGCTTGTATTAGTATCTATTTTATAGTTATCACTATAGGTTGGATAATTATCTTGTATACCTATATTAATTGTAATATTATCTAATTTTATCTTGGCTTTTTCTTTAGTGGTTTGGCTTAACCAAGTATTATTATTTAATTCCTTTTTATAGTAATTTAAGATGTCCTTTATCATTTTATTAATATAATCTTTTTCTTCTTCTTTGAATTTTTTTTCTGTGTATATTTTATCTATATCATAGTTAAAGTAAGTATTAATAATATTTATACTTTTTTCTTCTTTGGTTAAATTATTAATATCTAATCCTTGTAATTTTGAGTTTAATTCATAAATTAGATTGGCATAATCATCACTTGCATAAATGGCGTAATTTTGCAATATTTTTAGTTTTACGTATTCTTTTAAGGTAGTTAGGTTATCGTTAGTTAGGTATGAATTTATAGTTTTATAATTATTTATATCTACAATACTAAAAGAGTTAATGTTTTCTAGGTTTATATTTTTTAGGTAGCTGTTTATATCGATAGTTGTATATATATTTTGTAATTCTTCTTTAGTAATTATATTATAGTATTCTTCTATATTATTTAAATCTTTGCTGTTTTTGGAGTTTGTAGCAATATCTTTATAGAAGTTATCAACTAAGGTTGCAGAATTTCTAGCTTCTTCTTTGGTATAACCATATTGTTTTAGTAATTTAATGTTATATTGTTTTAATAAGGCATGATAGTATAAATAGTCAGAGTTTGTATAATAGTCTGAGGTTAGTCCGTAATCAAAACTAATTGGATATAAATAAGCAATAAGTTGATCACTATTTTTAAAGTCTTTGGCTACGGTTACTTTGGTGAAGATATCAATGCTTAATTCGTTTTCTATTTTTGTAGATAGTTCTATGAATTCGTCTATGTTAGTTACTGAATTGATAGCTTCTAGGTATGGTTCTAGGGGGATTATACCAGTATTATTTCTAGAGTTGGTATTAGTTATTAGAGTATAAAAGCGAGATATGTTTAGTTCTTTTTCATTACTGGGGTTAGAAGTAATACTAGAGATAATATTTGTTACTTCATTATCAACTTTATCTTGGGAAATAGTAAATATACTCCAACCTACTTCATTTTCTTCTATTTCATTTTCTTCTATTATATCTTTATTTATATAGGAATAATAGTCATCTTTTAATTCGTTAGTAGTGCATGATGTGGTTAGTAGTAATGTTAATATAATTATTAAGTATTTCTTTATATTTAATTTATTCACCGAATAACACCTTTTCTTTTTTATATTGTTTGGTTATGAAGGTTATTACTATTATTACATAGATAATTGTTGATATGATAACTATTATAATATTTAATAAGTTAAAGTTTTGGGAGAAGATATCCATAAGTAATTGAACATAGTTTGCGATAGGAATTAGATAATAAGTGGTATTAATATCTATTCCAATTAGAGATATCATCATAGGGATTACAGTTAAAATACTTAAGACTTGCGATGATGACTGAGCTTCTTTATATGTTTTTGATGAAGATGTTATAGCGATGGATATTCCAGTAATAAAGAGAGATGCGGATACGCAAGTAATTATTCCTATTAAAATGGTTAAGATATTAATTTTAATAGGTATTGTTGCAAACATGGTAAATAAGTTAGACGCTATTAAGATGCTTAGGACAGTTAATATTAATCCTATGATAGATGCTATTAGGCCTACTATAAATGATGCTAGATACTTTCCTATAATTAATTCATTAGCTCTTATAGGGAATGTAAGTAGTGTTTCTAGGGTACCGTTTTCTTTTTCTACGGCAGTAGCGCTAGTGGCCATATTGGTGCAGGCTAAGACTATTGACATTATAATGTAAGTAAATGCTATAGAGAAGATTATTTCTAGGATGAAGTTTTCTCCTTCTAAGTCTTCTATTTCATATGATAAGTTATTATAGGCATAATCTACGTCGATATCTTCACTTATAAGATATATTTTAGCAAGGTAATCGTTATATGTTTCTAGATATGTAGTAATGTAGCTTGTGGTATACATTCCTTCTTGTGAGTCTTCGTTGGTATAGATTATATAGTTATTGTTTTCTTTATCGTAATGTATGTATCCTGAAATTTCTTTGTTATTGTATGATTCTTCCATTTCTTCTAGGGAATTATAATAAGTTGTATTTAAGTTACATTCTTCTATGATTGATTTTACGGTATTATCTATTTCATAATCTATAGCGATATTATATTGTTCTTCTTGGGTATCAGCATCATAAATATAAGAATATAGGAATATCATTGCAGGTATTAAAAGAGGGAATATTAGAAGGGTTATTAGAGTCTTTTTATCTCTTAATATTGAACGTATTTCTTTTTTTATGGTTACTATAATACTATTTTTATTCATGATATCCTCCTACTAAGGCAAAAAATGCGTCTCTTAGATTTGTGGTTTTGGTTTGTTTTTTTATTTCTTTTGGTGTTCCTGTAGTAATTATTTGTCCTTTATTTATCATAATTATTTTATCACAGATGTTTTCTGCTTCTTCCATGTAATGAGTAGAATAGATAATACATTTGTTGTTGTTTTTTTCTGCTTTTATAAAATCTAATATTACTTGGCTTGATATTATATCTAGTCCGCTTGTGGCTTCATCTAATATATAATATTTTGGGTTATGTACTAAGCATCTAGCAATACTGGTACGTTGGTATTGTCCTGTTGATAGATTTTCTATTTTTTGATGAAGGAATGGTCTAATATCAAATTTATCTACAATATTATTTATTCTTTCTTCTAAAATATCTTTTGGTACTTCATAGTAATTACCACACATTTGTAATAATTCATAGGGAGAAATATCTTTATACAATTTGGTATTTCCTGATAGGTAGGCTATTTGTTTTTTAATTTCTATTTCATTATCTTGATAATTCATATTATCTATGGTAATAGTTCCTTTAGTCGGTTCCATAATACCTGATATTATTCTAAGTAGAGTAGTTTTTCCTGCTCCATTTGGACCTAGTATTCCTACTATTTCTCCTGGTTTTGCTTTAAATGATATGTTATCATCTGCTAGGAAGGTTATTTTATCTTTTTTATTTATTTTTTTGGTAAATTCTTTGGTTATATTTTTTACTTCTAACATACTATCATCTCCTATTATGTATTAATTATAGCATGAATATATAGATATGGGAATTAATTAGTAATAATTTATTATATAGATTTATTATGGGGGATGGTTAAGGGAGTTATCTTTAATTATTTTTTGGATACTTGATTTAATGTGGGGCTTTGCACCGTAGGATAAGGGTAAGTGAATTAAAAGATATAAATTTAGAATATGTTTTATTTTTTCTAATAGAATTAATATGAGGGGATTATATGAATATAATAGATAAAAATTTTGATTTATTTGCTAAAGAAATTAAGAGACAAAGTTTAGAAGAAATTTATCATAATATAAGACTTAGTTATAGTAAGGTTGATTATAATATACAGAATTCTTTAGAAAATTTTCTTAATGATTTTTTATATTGGGGGGTATTAAAAAGAGAATATGGCAATTATGAAGAGTTATATAATCGGGCTGTTAGTTTAAAGGAACATATAGATGATTATGTTTGGTTATATGATAAGTTAGGTGATTATCGTTCTCGTAAGTTATTGTTTGCTATTTTAAATAATTGGTATAGTTTTGATTTTGAGACTATTAATGGTAGTATTGAAAGAAATTATCCACATTATTTTGATTTAGATGTTGTAAAATGTGATAAAGATGAAGTAATTGTGGATTTGGGATCATATACTGGGGATACTATTTTGGAATATTTAAGTTATTATGGGGTAGATAATTATAAGAAGATATATTGCTACGAGATTACAGATGATAGTTTTGAAATACTTAGGAATAATTTAATGTATTACCCTAATATTGAATTTAGGAAAAAGGCTGTGTTAGATAAGAACGGGGAAGTATATGTTTCTAAGAGTGGGGTTAGTGACTCTGCTAATAAGGTTAGTAATGATGGGGATATCGCTATTAATGCAGTTAGTATTGATGAGGATATAGAAGATAAGGTCACTTTGATTAAGATGGATATAGAGGGTGCTGAGGTAAAAGCATTAGAGGGGTGTAGGAGGCATATTGTTAATGATAAGCCTAAGTTGCTGATATCTGTATATCATAATCATGAAGACTTATGGAAAGTACCTAGAATGGTTGATAGTATGTATGATGGGTATAGTTTTTATTTGAGGTGCTATGGAAGCAATATATTTCCTACGGAGATAGTGTTAATTGCGGTTAAAGAAAAAGACTAATACTGTGATGTAGTTATTGTTACATCGTGGTACTAGTCTTGTTTTTTTGTGAGTCTATATTAGCTATTTGAGTTCTCATTAGTTGTCGTATATATTTATTTGCCTTAGTTTGAATACGGTCTTGTTCTGCATTCTGTTTTTCTAATTTACTGTTTAAGTTAGATAACTTTAAATTGAAATAGTTAACAAAATTGTATGAAAATGTAGAAGATTTACATTTGTTTTTAGTTAGATAATGAAATATTGTTGGCATTGAGTTGTCTTCTATTACTTCATATACAAACGGATAATATTCTAGATTATTTAAATCGATTGCTGTATAAAAAGTAATATCATTTATTTTAATTAATACTGTTGCATAATTTTTATTATCTTCTTTTTTATAAGAAACTTCATTTATAGTTATGTATTTTAGTCCTCTATTGCGTAATTCTTTTGATATTTCATTATATATTCTATCTTGCATTTCTTCGGCACATGCATATAAAAAATACCTGCGTGCATCAAAGAGAGTGCTTGTGTCATCGCGTCTTACTATAAGATAAACACCTGGAGATACTCTGGATATATTTTTATAACCACGTTAAGGTACTATTCTTTTAAGGTAGTCAAATGCACATACTACAATAGATTCTCCTTCTTTTTCAAAACCAGTGCATATTATTATGTTTCTATTAGGTAAATTTTCTATGGTTTTTAATTCAAACTTATCTTTTTGAAACTCGATAATTGTCTCATATAAATTGTCTTCATTTTTTATATTAATTGATACTGTATCTTTTTTATTGTTAGATGATACTGTAATTATGTCATCTGTTAAATAATTTTTAATCATGATATTCTCCTTTCTTGGGTATTTATTATAAGATTTTTTAGGTATTATCAATATCTTTGGCATAATAGTTAATAATTAGTGTTATGGTATGGAAATAAGGGTGAGAAATAATTTAATGTTATATATTTATTAATAAATTTAGTTTGGTTGTTTAGTATATTTTAAACTTTTATGATTACTATTTGATGTTAAGGTTGCTACTGAATGTTGTATTTCTTCTTTAGTTGCAAATCTAATGGTAAATCTTTCCCACATACTTTTTTGTGTTTCTTCTTGAATTATAAATTTTAAGCTGCCATTGTTATATCTTTCTATTAATGTTTGTAGTAGTTTTTCAAAATCTTCTTTTGAGAGAGTTTCTTTTACATATGGTAAAGGTGCATCTAGAAAAGTTTGTCCTAGGTTAAGAAGTTTTAAATTGTCATTTATTAATATTTTATTTAATATTTCTCTTCTTTTTTGATATTCAATATTATCTTGTGCAAATGATTGGCAAATCTTGCTTATGAACTCTGTTGTATGATCAGCATATCCATAACTTGTATCTACGTATCCATTGTTAGTTAATTCTTTATCAAGGTAATTAGTACCATTGCTTTCGTTGAATTTATCTATTGCTTGTTTATATTCTCCCATAACTGCATATAGTTCAAATAAATATATATGATAACCTCCACTCTCGTAAATGTCTTCGATATTTTCTGGATTACTTAATAGGTCTTTAATAATTGTTCTATTATTAGTTGCTGCTAAATCCCCTTTAAAAGATCCCGATCCACCAAAAGGATTTGAATAGCAATAATTGTAATCTATAGAAATATTTTTATTATTTAGTAATTTGTGAATAAAATTATAATAATTAGACCTTGGTTCTGGTGATTGGTCATCCAATAAATCAATAATAAATTCTTCATAGTTTATTCTTTTGTATATTTTTAGCATTCTTTTTTGTAGTATATCTAGAACATCATAATTGTTATCTAGATTTTCTATTATGATATTGGTTATATCAACAAACATTTTAGGAGTGCATGATATCAATAGTTCATCAATTTTTTTATGGTTATCTTGAAATTCTTTAGGACTTATTATTTCTGTAATAATATCTATAATTTGGTAACTATCTATTATCATTTGATATTTGTCATCAGTAGTTATATTCATTTTTTCTAACATTTGATTATCTTTTATAATTTTTACTAATTTTTGAAAATTATAAGTTCTATATGTTCTCGATGGGTATTCTGGGTCTTGTCTTAGTTTTTGGGTTTTTCTATTTAATAATCTAGATAATGTTTCTATATCTAATGTTACATCTTTATTATTTTCAAGGATATTACATATGTACTCAAATAATTTATGTGCTAGGTCACAATTTATATTGTGTAATTTTTCTTCATTTTCATAATATCTATGCCAATCTTCATAACTTTGATAAGTCCCGTCGATGAGACCATTGTAGATACTCTTACCATTTTTATTGAAAAAATAAAGTATGAATGGAACATATACTTCATCTATATACTCACTTAATAGCTTAATTAGTTGTGTATAGAAGTTATTGTCTTTATTTTCTATTAAATCAACGTTTTCCTTTATTAGATTGTATCTATTATCTATAATTTTTCCTTTTTGTTCTTTATCACTTTCAATCGATAATTCTCCTGCTTGACTATATAATATTTTCTTAATTTTATCTAAATTTGCTTCCATTGGGAAACCCTCCTTTGTTTTTTTTATTATAAAGTATTTTGAGTCAAAGTCAATGCTTCTATCATAACAGTTAATTATTATGCGAGAAAAGTAGATAATTAAGGTACTGGAAGGAGTTATCTGTAAAAGAAAAAGAAGACTTATTGCATTCTTCTATTGTATTGCATTGCTGGTTTTGGAAAATCTTCTTTAGCGTTAAGTAATGTGCCATTTAGTTTTTGAGTATATAATTCAGTTGCAAAAGATTTGATTATATTAACTATTTTATCAGCATCTTCTCTGGTAATGAAATATTTTTGGCATTCTTCATCAGTGATATTTACAGATTTTAAATGAAATTCATAAAAAATATCGGCTATGTCTTTTCCTTCATTTATTTTTTTATCTACAAAGGGATGATATCTTAGTTCTGGGATAATTGTAGGGTCGTTCATATCAATATTTTGTTCACTTTGATATTTAATGAAGGCTATTGATGAATGTACTTTATCTATCATATGTACTATTTTAGCTTCAATATCTATTCTTTTTTCATATCCATTTAATATGTCTTTTAGGTTTAATACCGTATTAAATTTATTTGATAAATAGTTAATAGCCATAGTTGTTACTCTTTCTTTTTCTTCGTTGGATACTCCTTCAAATTTGGTTATATCTCCTGTTATTGATTCTGGTAAGTCATGACAGATGATATAATCGTTTATTTTATCATAATCTAAATATGATGGTAGATGTTGTCTTAGTATTCTAATAATTATAATTAAATCTAAGATATGGTTTTTTACATCTTCTAGGCGTTTTCTTTTTATATGCCATAGTTGTGGTCCTGTTCTTACTATATCTCCTAGTATGTCGAATATCATATATAGTTTTACTTCTTTATTAAAGTTGTATTTCATATATAAGCCTTCTTTCAATTATTTCTTAAAATAAATTTCTATATGTTATTGTATAATTTTAATAATAACTTATAATATTTTTCTTTTAAATCCATTATTCTTCTGGGATTCAGATTGTAATTGTATAGTTAAAGCATCTTCTAACCAATTATATACTCCGTATTTACTGTAAGATACAAAACATGCATCTATGTTACCCATGCGATTTTTACCTACTAAAAGAATTTTTGTATGTAAAGTATTATCCATTAAAAACCTCCTCGTCTTGTTTTTCTGCTTTTAATAACAATTCTATATTCGTCACCTAAATTTATATTTCTAGTTGTATAATCATAGAATACTTTTACCATTTGGAATTTTTGCAATCTATCTTTGCAATCTGTTGTAATTAATTTCAAATACATAGATATAAATTCAGAATCAGGATTCTCTTTATACATTGATTTTCTATAATCTTCATCAGTATAAATTCTATAAACTTTTGAAGTTTGAATTTTTGATATTCCGATAACCTTATGATAGAATTTTCTAATTTTATCTATTGTTAAATGATATAAATGATCAAATTTAGGATCATTATCAATGGCATATTTTTCTAATTTTTCCATTCTATTATTTATTATTGAAACTTGTTCTTTTGAATCTTCTTCATTTAACGGTGGCATAGGTGTTGAAAATCTATTAATAGCATATTGCTGTAATGTTTTTAACTTATTATCTCTTTCAAATACAATACTACCTTTACCAAATAATGAATAACAAGCATTGTTTTGATTCAAAAATCCATTTTCAATTGACAAATAAATATCTCGAATTGGTTTCTCAAAATATTCTATTTTTGTTCCATCAATAATTTTTGTTCCTCTAATTAAATGATTTGGCTCTTCATTATCAAATATAATATGCAAATCAATATCAGAACTTGCAGTATTAAAACCTGTTAAACTACTTCCATATACAAAAGCTCCTAAACAATGTTCATTATTTAAATATTCCATTTCTTTTATAAACATCAATATCTTTTTTAAAGTATTTGCAGGAATAGTAATGTCATCATTATTATTTATGATAGTTGGCTCAACGATAGGAACATCAAAACCATCATTTCTACTTTTAATTAGTATTCTATGCTCTTCAGTATTTAAATAAACACTTCGTTTTGTGAATTCATATATTTTACTAATTAATTGATATTTTTGAATTTTGCTTAAGTTTCCATTTGTAATTGATTCAAAATACATATCTATAAATAATTGTTCAGGTATTTTATTTATAGAAAATGCTTTTCTATAATGTTCATCAGTATATAATCTAAATCCTTTAGAAGTTTCTATTCTTGGCATTCCCATCAGATTATGATAAAATCTTCTAATCTTATCTATAGTCAAGTGATATAAGTGTTCAAAGTATGGATCATCATTAATAGCACATTTTTCTAATTTTTCCATTCTATTATTTATTATTGAAACTTGTTCTTTTGCTTCATCAGCACTTAATGGTGGTAATGGGGTAGAAAATTTATTAATAGCATAAGTTTGTAATTGGCTTAATTGTTCATCTTTTGCATAAATAATTTTTGATTTTCCAAAAATAGATAACGATGCATTGTTCTGACTATTATAATCTTCTTCAATAGTCTGATAAATATCTTCGATTGGCTTTTCAAAATATTCTATTCTTGTACCATCAATAATTTTATTTCCTCTAATTAAATGATTTGGCTCTTCATTATCTAAAATAATATGTAAGTCTATATCAGAATTAGCAGTATTGACACCTGTTAAATAACTTCCATAAAATAATACACCTAATACATGTTCATTATTTAAATATCCCATCTCATTAATGAATGCAAGAATCTTTTCATCTATTGTCACTTATATCACCCCCCTCAAGAAATCTGTGCTTTATATGATAGCATAAGTTTACGATTTTTACAATAAATGGGGTTCAAAATCATAAAAAATGTGTTATAATATGCCTCGCAACGAATACTTATATACTAATTGCGTAAATAAGGGGATTGATATATATGAATATTGATTATATAAAAAATAGAATTAAAAACAAAGATGATATGCCTTTAATAGAAAAAGCATTTAATTTTGCCAATTTAAAATTATCAGGTTTATATTATTCAGTAGATGAAACATTAATTAATCATATATTAGGAATAGTAAATACATTAATTGATTTTAATGCTGATACTTCAACATTAATTAGTTGTTTATTATATGAATCTATTAAAAATGGTGTGTCCAGAGAAGAAATAGAAAGAGAGTTTGGATTAGATATTTCTAATATTGCTTTTACTACATCTATAATAAATGTAGATAATTTAATTCAAAATGATGAAAATCAAAAAAGATATTTAGAACAATTAAATGTAGATGTACCTGAAGATGTTAGAACTTTATTTATAAAACTAGCTGATAGACTTTATAGTATGAAAACAGCCAAAACATCAGATTCTGAATATCAAAAAAGAGTCGCTAGGGAAACATTAGAAATATTAGTACCAACTGCTCAAAGATTTAGACTAAATTATATAAAAAGTAGATTAGAGGATTTATGCTTATCATATTTAGATCCTCAAACATACAATGAAATATTAAGTAAATTAAATGCTACACCTGAAATATTATCAATACAATTAAACGAAACAAAAAAAGATATTTCTAATTTATTAAGCAATAATGGTATTAATTTTGTAATAAAGGGAAGAGTAAAAAATATTTATAGTATATATAATAAACTTATAAGTGGGAAAAGTTGGGATGAAATATATGACATTTTAGCTTTAAGAATAATTCTTGACGATGAGTCTGAATGTAATAAAGTTGCAGAATTGATTCATTCCAACTATATGTATTTATCTGAAAGATTTAAAGATTATATTAACAACCCAAAAGAAAATATGTATCAAAGTTTACATACAACTATTATTCATAATAATAGATTTTACGAAATTCAAATTAGAACTAATGAAATGCATAAAATAGCTGAAGTTGGAAATGCATCACATCAATTATATAAACAAAAAACATTAAGAAATATGAAAATATAATTCAACTAATAATATAAATATAAGGTGTGTTCAAAAATATCTATTAAATTTTTAATTTTTGTTGTATAATATATTAAGAATAGGAGTGATGATAAATGTTTGATAGAGAAATTGATATGCAAAAATTATTCATTACTCAACTAAAAAATGATATTAAAGATAATGAGTTAATATATGAGGAATTTAATGATAGATTTGGCAATGCTGATGTTGTAAAGGTTAAGTTAAACCATTATAATTCAATATCACTAAAACAAATGGAAATATTAAAAGATTATCAGTGTGCTAAAATAACTGGTTATCTTCACAAGCGCCAAGGGCATACAATCAAATATTTAATGAATAAAACTGATTATACATATAATAATATTGTTTCAATTATAAACAAATAAAAAAAAGAAAATATTGTTGTAAATGATGAAAAGGGGATACCAAACAAAGAATAGTATTCCAAAATATTCTACCTAGGTCCCCTCAATTTTGAAGAACCAAAATCTATATCCTTAAGTTAATGACATTGATTATTTTGCTAATTTTTTAGATAAATTTTTTACTAATTTAACTTTTTCTGATTCTTTTTCAGTAGAAAGACAACTTCCATGACAATCAAAAGCCACTTCATAATTAACTGATTCTGCTATTGGTTTGATTTTAATTGGAACATCAGAATCCAAACTTCTACCTTCAAAGCGATTTATTACCTCTTTGTTCCAATGATCGTAAACACTAATTAAATAAGGTGTGCCAACTGATGTTTTAACTATGCAATAATGTCTAGGGTCAATATTAGGCTCTTCTTCAACAGGATAAACGCATGAGAATTTTTTAGATAAGTCTATACTTGAAAATCAAGCATAGACTTTATTTGTGTTGTATTAATAGTTTTGAA
>CASEAD010000074.1 GCA_949285775.1 uncultured bacterium | reverse complement strand
TGGATCTTTAGATGATGGGGAGGTTTTTAGTAGGAGTAATAGTGAGATATTAGTTAGTATTTTGGGGATGGATAATGTGTTAAAGATATGTGAGGGGGTTAGTTGATGAGTTTTATTCTTAATAAGAAGAAGTTAGTTTTTATTAGTGTTATTTTGCTTATTATAGATATTATTTCTAAGAGGATAGTTTCTAGTTTTATGGAGGTTAAAGAGAGTATAGAGATTATTGATAATATTTTTTATTTGACTTATGCTAGGAATGAGGGGGTTGCTTTTAGTTTTTTAGAGGGTAATAGGGTATTTATAATTATTATGAGTTTGGTAGTTATTGGTATTATTATATATTATTTAAGGGTTAATAAGATTAATTTTGGGGAAGAGATTGGGTTTGGTTTAGTAATAGGTGGGGCTTTGGGTAATTTAATTGATAGGGTTATGTATGGGTATGTTATTGATTTTATAGATATATATATATTTGGTTATGATTATCCTATATTTAATATTGCTGATATTGGGGTTGTTATTGGGGTGATAGTAATTATTATAAGTAGTTTTAAGAAAAGAGGTGATTTAAATGCAGTTGATAGCAGATAATAATGTGAGGATAGATAAGTATTTAATTGATAAGTTAGATTTTAGTAGAAGTAAGATTCAAAGGATGATTGAAAGTGAGAATATATTAGTTAATGAAAGGGGGGTAAAGTGTAATTATAAATTAAAAGTGGGGGATGTTATAGATATAGATGATGATTATAGTGAAGAGGTTGATATAGTAGCGGAGGATATTCCTTTGGATATTTATTATGAGGATGATTATTTATTGGTGGTAAATAAGCCTAGTGGTATGGTGGTGCATCCGGCTTTAGGTAATTATAGTCATACTTTGGTTAATGGTTTGATGTATCATTGTAATAGTTTAAGTGATATTAATGGGGTTGTTAGGCCTGGTATTGTGCATAGGATAGATAAGGATACTTCTGGTTTGTTAGTGATTGCTAAGAATAATGAGGTTCATGAGGATTTGGCACGTCAGATTAGTGAAAAGAGTGTTTTAAGGAAGTATATAGCGCTAGTTCATGGTGTTATTAGGGAAGATACTGCTACTATAGATGCTCCAATAGGAAGGGATATTAATAATAGGAAAAAGATGTGTGTTACGGATGTTAATGGTAAGGATGCTGTTACGCATATTAGGGTACTAGAAAGATATGATAAGGCTACTTTGATTGAGTGTCAGTTAGAGACGGGGAGGACTCATCAGATAAGGGTTCATTTGAGTTATATAGGGTATCCTGTTGTTAATGATCCGGTATATGGTTATAAGAGTTTGGATGATATAGGGTTTGGGCAAATGTTACATGCGATGTGTTTGGGATTTATTCATCCTGTTAGTAAGAAATATATGGAGTTTAGGGCTGATGTTCCGGATAAGTTTATGGAAATATTAGAGAAATATAAAAAGTAGCGGGTATGCTACTAATTTAGGATAAAGATACTAAAAGATAGTATTAGTGCAAATATATTCCATATTATATATGGTATTAGGTATTTAGAGTATGTTTTATCTATTTTTTTGGTTTCTAGGTAAAGATATATTGATGATGTTAATATTATTATAGTGTCTACTAGGGATAAGAAGTTATTTTCTAGGATAAAGAAACAGAAGGTATATAGTTGGTTGGATAGGTAGTTAATAAATAGGTATATTCTACAGGTTGGGTTACTTTTAAACCATATTTTATATATTGAATATGATATTAATATATACAGGATTGGCCATATTATAGAGAATATTATAGGTGGTGGTGAGAAGAAGGGTTTATTTAGTAGGTTATAGATAGATACATCTATTTTAAAGATTATGGTACTTAGGAACCAGGGTAATAGAAAGATTAGGTATTGAATAATTTTTTTATAATTCATTAATTTCCCCCTTTATTTATTTTATTAATTTTAGTATAATATTATTCGTGGAAGAAGGTAATTTAAATGGCTAGAGAAATTAGAATTAATACTAGTGATTTATTGATAATGAATTTAGTACATTATTTTATAACTGAGAAGAATTATAATCCTGTTATTTTACATGGGGTTAATGATGAGATATGGCTTGAGAATTTAGAGAGTGATTATAAGATAATTAGGATAGTTAGTCATTATATTCATAATGAGGAGCAGTTAAAGTTTGATAGGTTTAAGTTAAAGAGAATACTTCATAATTTGAAGAAGAAGACTTTTTCTTTGAAGATGCCTGTAGTTAGTATTTATACTAGTATTGGGGAAGATGTTAATTTGCCTGGTAATGAAGATAATATTCTTAGTGTTTTGATTAGTAAGGCTAGTGAGATTAAGAATGATGCTTTAGTTAGTGCTTTTCCTGATATAGTAGAGAAGACTAATCATGAGGAGAAGGGGGTGGAGTTATTTGTGAAGATTAGTGATGATATAAATAAGGATAGTTTTGAGAAGTCTAGGAGAGTAGAGAGAATATTTTCGATGAAGCAACCTATTATTACTTATGCTATTATAGTTATTTGTTTGGTTATGTTTGTTCTTACATATATTATGGGGAATGGGTCTGGTGATGTTAGGACTTTATTAAGATTTGGGGCTAATTCTAGTTTATATGTAAGAAGTGGTGAGTATTATAGGTTATTTACTTGTATGTTTTTGCATGCGGGTATAGTTCATTTGCTATGTAATATGTATTCATTATATGTTATTGGGCCACAGGTAGAGAGTTTTTTTGGTAAGTTAAAGTATTTGTTTATATATGTATTTAGTGGTATATGTGGTAGTATTTTTTCTTTAGCGTTTGCTTCTGATTATTCTGTTAGTGTAGGTGCTAGTGGTGCTATATTTGGTTTATTGGGTGCTATATTATATTTTGGTTATCATTATAGGGTATATCTTGGTAATGTTTTAAAGAGTCAGATAATACCTGTTATAGTGGTTAATTTGCTTATTGGGTTTATGGTATCTGGTATTGATAATTTTGCTCATATTGGTGGTTTATTAGGAGGAGTATTTGCATCTATGGCAGTTGGGGTTCCTGCTAAGGATAAGATTAGTGATAAGGCTAATGGTTGTATATTATTATTGATATATTTAGTGTTTATTATTTATTTAGCATTTTTTAGGTAAGGGAATTAGTTTTACTAGTTTCTTTTTTTTGCTATAATGTCTTGATTTGGTAAGGTATTTATAGTATAATATATTGCCTAAGGGAGTGGTAGATATGTTAAGTTTAAAGATTCCTTTTTATGAACCTGGTAGAATTGCTAAGATTGTAGAGAAAGATAAGTGTTTTATTGTTGATAGATATGGTATTGATGATAAGATTGATAAGTCTTTTGTTATAAGTAATAAGGGTAATAATTTTAATGAATTATTAGAGAATTATTATAGTGATTTAGAGGGTTATTTGAATTATTATAGAAATAAATATGATAATTCTTTGGGTAATGTTTTTGATAAGATTGGTTATATGAAATATTTTAAAAATATTAAATATTTATTTGCATTTTTAGCTGTTATGCCTGTAATGGGTGTTTTAATTGAGTCTACCATTTTAACTATTATGGGGTTAATTTTAGAACTTGTATTTGTGCCTTCTTTTGTAATATTAGATAAATATAGTAGGTTTTATGATGCGGAGAAGGAGAAGAGTGCTTTTATTAAGGAATATGGTGATTATTTTAAGTTACTAGATGTATATAATAAAGGGCGTAGTAAAAAGAGTGTTAGTCCTACTAAATATAAGGGGGTTAATAAGCCTATTGATAGAACTAAAGAAAGAGTAGGTTCTATGAAAAAAGAGAAGTCATTATAGGTAATAAAGGGATTGAGTTTGGGGGAATTTTGGTATGGAAGATAAGATGAATTCTGAAATAGTAGGAGATACCTTAATAATAAAGAGTAGTGAGGAACCTGATTATGCTTTTTTTGAGAAAAAGAATATTAGAAAAGTTGTATTTAAGTTTAAAATAGAAGTAATTGGTTATGGGTGGTTTAATGAGTGTGATATAAGAGAGCTAGAGACACCTAATACTGTGGTTAAAATATTGGGAAGTGCTTTTATTTATAATAAGAATTTAACTATATTAAAGCTAAATGAGGGATTAGTGTCGATTGGTGATGGTGCTTTTTCTGACTGTGATGTGCATTATTTTGACGCACCATCTACTTTGAAAGAGGTAGGTGTTTATGCATTTTCTCATAATAGAAATTTAGTAATAAAGAATATTGGAGAAAATTTAGAGGGTATTGGTGCATTTTCTTTTGGATGGTGTACGAAAGTAACTAGTGTCAAGTTAAATGAAGGATTATTATATATAGGTGATGGTGCTTTTAAGTATTGCAATATAGAAGAGATAACAATCCCCTCAACAGTAGAATATATGGGTTCTGGTGTGTTTGGAGATAACCCTTTAAAGAGAGTATATTTATATGAAGGTAGTCCTATTAGTAGGTTAAGTAAAGAAGAATTAGATAAAATATTTGGTAGTAATGTAAAATATTTTTTAAAAGGAGCAGTAAAAACTAGTAATTTAAATTGTTATTTAAATTTTTTAAAGCATTCATGGTTTAATATTGATAATGTTGACTTAATTATAGATAGTTTTATTTCTAAGTCAAAAATAGAAAGATTAAATGCTTTTTATCTAGAGACTATAACTCTTAATAATGCTACTGATGAACAAGAAGAATTAATTAGTTTAGTACTTCCTAATGTAGCAGTAATAAATAAAGATAAAGATGGTAGTAATAATATTACTGTTAATATTAAGAATATAGGTTATCTTCTTTATTTGAATATAGGTAAAGTT
>CASEAD010000073.1 GCA_949285775.1 uncultured bacterium | reverse complement strand
TCGTCAAGAGATGGTGCTTCTTCTTGATCTAGACGATATATTACATGATATCCATAAGATGTTTCTACTGGTTCAGTAGAGTATGAATTATCTTCTAGTTCTTTTAAAGCAGTCATAAAGCTTTCTTCTAGATTAGCATCCCAAGATTGATATCCTAGGTCTTCAAATGTTATTTGGTCAGCATATTCTTCTTGGATATCTTCCCAAGTAGTACCATCATTTAATTTGTCTATTATTTCTTCTGCTAAAGCTTTAGCGTCTTCATCACTTAATTTACCATCGTCATCACTTGATGATACTTCTACTAGGATATGTTGACAATTGATGTCACCAAAGACATTTTCGTTATAATAATCTTCTATTTCACTATCTTCTAAGTTTTCTTCAATATAGTCATCTAGATATTTGTTACGGCGATAATCTAGTCTTAGGAAGTCTAGGAAGTCTTCATAAGAAGAGAATCCATTTTCAGATAGGAATTGTTCTTCGGTATAGCCATAATATTGTTCATACATACTTAAATAGTATTCAGCATTAGAATTTACTTCGTCAGTCATTTCTTCATCTTCTTCATATAGTTCTCCTAGGATGTCTGTATCAATTAGATCAAGTAATAGACTTACTGAGTAATAGTCTTTCATATCTTCGTATAGTGTATCTGCTGTATAATTATGTCCATCTATAGTAGCAACATTTTGGGTGCCATCTTCTAGAGTTGCAATTCTATCTGGCCATATAATTATTACTACTAATATAGTTAATAGCATTCCTATAGCAAAGCCATATATATAAGCACGATTTCTTTCGAAAAAGTCTAGAGAGTTATTTAATTCAAATCTTTTCTTTTTGTGGTTTGCTTTTTTCTCTTTAGCTATTTTTTCTATTTTTTTAATTTTTTCTTCTTTTTTAATTGGTTCTTCTATGATGAAGTCTTCGTCTTCGTTAAAGATTTCTTCTTCTAATTTTTCTGCTTCTTTTTTAGTTTTTTTCGTTATTTTTTCTTCTTTTTTTGTTTCTGTTACTTCTTTTTTGTTATCCTTTTTTGGTTGTTTTTTTGTGACTTTAGTTTCTTTTTCTTCAGTAGTTTTAGTTTCTTTTTTCTTGGTTTCATTATTTTTCTTTTCTTTACTCATCTTTATTCTCCTTTCTAAAGCACATAACTATAATAGCAAAAATTAGTTTAAATGACAATATTTATTTTTAAATATCCTTGAAAAAATCTTATTTAATAACATTTAATTAACAAAAAGAGGTAAAAATTAATTGATAGTTCTTATATTATGTGATATAATTTATTTGTTTATTTAAGAGGAGGAGAAGTAGTATGAAATTCAGGGCAGATTCTAAAGATGTGGCTATATTTATTGGTTTTTGTCTACTTTTATTATATTTGTGCGCTTTGGTAGTATTAAATGTTCATACTTTAGCGACGGAGGGGACTTTTTATGGGATAGTTCCTATTGAAGCTTTTACACCTGATTATATTGCGACAACTTTGACTTTGTTTGTTTTGGCTTTAGGAGGAATATTCTTTTCTGTTAGTTCGTATTTTTTTGATAGAGATAAGGGATTTGGTTTTTCTACTAAAAAGAAAGATAAGGGATATTCTAGATGGTGTAAAGATAAAGAAATGAAGAAGACTTTAAGTATGGTTGATCCTAGTGCTGATGAGATAGATGCAGCGGGTATTGTTGTTATTAATGATGGTAAGAAGTTATGGGTTGATAATGGTGAGGCTCATAGTTTGATTATTGGTGCTACTGGTAGTGGTAAGACACAGTGTGTTGTATTTCCTATGATTAAGGTTTTGGCTAAGGCTGGGGAATCTATGATTTTAACTGATCCTAAGGGTGAACTTTATGAACAGACATCTGAGTTGTTGAGAGCTAAGGGTTATAATATTATAATACTTAATTTTCGTGATCCACAAAAAGGTAATGCTTGGAATCCAATGGCGCTACCATATAGGCTTTATCAAGAAGGTAATACTGATAAGGCGGTGGAGTTATTAGATGATTTGGCTTTAAATATTTTATATGATGAGAAGAATACTGGGGATCCTTTTTGGGAGAAGAGTGGTGCAGATTATTTTTGTGGTTTAGCGTTAGGTTTATTTGAAGATGCTACAGAGGAGCAGGTTAATTTAAATAGTATGAATTTGATGTCTAATTTAGGTGAGGAAAGATTTGGGGGGCCTAATAATAACTATATAAAGGAGTATTTTAATGCTAAAGATCCTTCTAGGCCTGCTTATGTTAATGCTAGTGGTACTGTTTATGCGCCTGAGGAGACTAAGGGTGGTGTGCTTTCTACTTTTAAACAGAAGGTAAAGTTATTTTCTTCGCGTGATAATTTGTCTGAGATGTTATCATATAGTGATTTTGATATGAAGGATATTGGTAGGCATAAGACTGCTGTATATATGATAGTACAAGATGAGAAAAAGACTTTGCATCCTTTGGCTACTATATTTATTAAGCAATGTTATGAGACTTTGATTGATGTTGCTCAAGAAGCTGGGGGACATTTACCTTACAGGACTAATTTTATTCTTGATGAGTTTGCTAATATGCCTCCTTTAAAGGATGTTACGACGATGGTTACGGCGGCTAGATCTAGACATATTAGGTTTACTTTTATTATACAGAATTTTGCTCAATTGACACAAGTTTATGGTAAAGAGAATGCTGAAACTATTAAGGGTAATTGTAATATTTTATATCTTATTAGTAGTGAGTTGCAGGCTTTGGAAGAGTTAAGTAAGATGTGTGGAGAGGTTAAATCTAAGGAGAAAGAAAAAACGTCTTCTACACCTTTGGTTACTGTTAGTGATTTACAAAGAATGTCTATGGGTGAGGTTATTTGGCTTCGTTTGCGTATGATGCCTTTTAAGACTAAGTTATCTTATGATTGGCAGATGGTTAAATCTGGTGCTTGGGGTAAGAATTATGGTAAGGCAGGATATCCAGAGAGGGAAAAGAGAGAGGTTCAATTATTTGATATAAGAGAGTTTGTTAAGGCTCAAAAGAAGGCTAAGATGGAAGAGATGATGGCTGGTAGTGATTTGGGAGCTAATCCTTTTGGTGGTATGTCATCTATGGGGGGAAGTCCTTTTGGTGGAGGAATGCCTATAGGTGGGGGAATGCCATCTTTAGGTGGTGGTAATCCTTTTAGTGGTTTGTTGGGTGGTAATAGTAATCCTAATAAATCTGGAGGAGAAGATTCATTTAATGTTGATGATTTGGTTAAGAGGATTGATGCTAAGATTGCGGAGTTAGAGGAAGAAGAGAGAAGAGAACAAGAGAATAGTAAGGTTAGGGATAGTAAGGAAGAGAAAATTATTGATGCGATGGAGGAAGATGTGGGTAATAATCCTATGTATGAGGAAGGTACTAATAGTGATGCTTTCTTTGATGATTTCTTTAGTGATGATTAATATTGGAATGGTTTTATTTCAATATTTTTTCTTATGTAAAATTTTAAGTAGTTACTTGATTATTGGTTTTAATGATAGTACAATTATTGGTATGGAAGAGGTGTGTGATGAAGAAGAATAGTTTTATAGAGGGTACTATTATTGCAACTTTGAGTATTTTTATTGTTAGGGCTATTGGGATAGTATATGTTATTCCTTTTAATGCTATTATAGGGGAACGTGGTGGAGCTTTATATGGGTATGCTTATAATATATATCAGTTATTTTTAAGTATTTCTAGTGCTGGTTTTCCTTTTGCTATTAGTAAGATTACTAGTGAATATAATGCATTAGGGTATACTAAGTCTGTGCATAATACTTATAAGTTATCTCTTAAAATTATATCTTTTATATCTGTTATTATATTTTTGATTTTATTTATTTTTGCACCACAGATTGGGGAACTTATAATAGGAACTTCTACGGGGGGAAATACGATAGAAGATATTGCTTTTGTAATTAGAATAGTTTCTTTTTCTATTTTGGTTGTTCCTTTTTTAAGTGTTACAAGAGGGTTATTGCAGGGGCATAAGTTTATAGCGTCTTATTCTATTAGTCAGATTATAGAACAAGTTATTAGGGTATTGGTTATTATAGTTGGAAGTTATTTTTGTGTTAGGGTATTTGATTTACCTCTTAGGTATGCGGTTGGTATTGCTGTTAGTGGAGCTTTTTTTGGGGGATTATTTGCATATTTATATTTGAGGGTTAAGGTTCGTCGTAGTGAGATACTTTGTGATAAGTCAAGTAAAGATGAGAAGGTTATATCTAGTAAGGATATTATTAGAAAGATATTTTCTTATTCTATTCCTTTTATATTGATTAGTTTGGTTAATAATTTATATGTTACGGTGGATATGATTCTTTTATCTAGGACTATGTATGATATATTGGGAATTGGTGTGGAGATAGGGGAGTCTATTATAGGAGTTTATACAACTTGGGGTGTTAAGTTAAATAATATTATTTTGGCTGTTTCTACAGGGTTGGTTACTAGTTTGATTCCTAATATTGTTAGTAGTTTTGCTAAAGGGGATATGAAGGATGTAAATCTTAAGTTTAATAAGTCTCTTCAATGTGTATTTTTGGTTATTGTTCCTATGACTTTATTTTTATCTTTATTAGTTGAGCCAGTATGGACATTATTTTATGGTAATAGTTATTATGGTCCATTAGTATATAGATTTTTTGTTTATACAGCTTTATTTGGGGGAGTATATACTATTATTGTTAATACTTTACAGGGGCTTAATAAATATAAGTTGGTTATGAAGACTGTTATATTAGGTTTAGCAGTTAATGCTATACTAGATATTCCTTTAATTTTATTAGCAGATAAAATAGGAGTTAATGTTAGTTATGGGTCTATAGTAGCGGCAATTATTGGGTATAGTGTATCGATATTTGTTTCTATATATAGTTTAAAGAAGGAATATAAGTTTAATTTTAAGAATACTTTAGGGAAATTACCTAAGTTTATAGTTTCTTGGATTGTGTTTGTAGTTTCTATATTGGTGCTTAAGTTAGTTGTTCCTACTGAATTAGATAATAGATTATTACAGGTTCCTATACTTATGGTATTTGGGGTTGTTAGTTTTGGTATATATATATTTATTAATTATAAGAATGGTATTTTGAAGGATGTACTTGGTATTGATTTGAAGAAGGTTATAGATAAGTTTAAGAGAAAGTAATCTTTTTCTTTTTAGGAAAAATGTGATAAAGCTTTTGTATATTAAAGGAATTTTGTGATATAATTATTTTGATATGAGGTGATATGTGTGGTTAGGCTAAGAAGAAAGATAGATGATTATTTAGTTTCTTGGAAGAATAGTAAGGATAGGCTTCCTCTTATTGTAAAGGGAGCAAGGCAAGTGGGGAAGACTGATGCGATAGAAAATTTTGCTAGAAATAATTATAGTAATGTTGTAGAAATTAATTTTGCTTTGCAGAAACAATATAAGGCTGTTTTTGATGATGGATTTGAAGTTGATACGATTATTAAGAATATTAGTTTAATTAATCCTAATTTTAAGTTTGTACCTGGTGAGACTTTGATATTTTTTGATGAGATACAAGATTGTATAAATGTTGCTACTTCACTTAAGGCTTTTAATATTGATAAGAGATATGATGTTATATGTTCTGGTTCTTTGATGGGTATTAATTATAGAGAAATCGAATCTAATAGTGTTGGTAATAAGCAAGATTATGAGATGAACTCAATGGATTTTGAAGAATTTTTATGGGCTCGTGGATATAGAAGTGAGCAAATTGAAGATATGTATTTGCATATGTTAGAGAATAGGGCGTTGTCAGAACTTGAGTATAAGGTTATGATGAATGTTTTTGAGGAGTATATGGTTGTTGGTGGTATGCCTGCTATTGTGAGGAGATTTATAGAGAATGGTAATTATGGTGGTATACTGGATATGCAAAGGCAAATATTGCTTGATTATAAGGAAGATATTACAAAATATGCTGTTGGTCTTGATCAGGCAAGGATACTTAATGTATATGATAAGATTCCTGTTTTTCTTGGTAATGAGAATAAGAAGTTTAGAGTATCTAAAGTAGGCAATGGTGCTAGAAATAGGGAATATGTAGGAATAATTGAATGGCTTAATAATGCAGGGATAATTAATGTTTGTTATTGTCTTGAGAGGCCTGAGCTTCCTTTGAGAGGAAATTATAATCCAGATAATTATAGAATATATTTTAGAGATACTGGGCTTTTGATTGGTTCTTTAGATGATGAGGTACAAGAAGATTTGAGGAATAATAAGAATTTTAATACTTATAAGGGGGCTATATATGAGAATGTTGTAGCGGATATGTTGGTAAAAGAGGGTTATTCCTTATATTTTTATAAGAATGATAAAGGGACTATTGAAATGGATTTCTTTGTAAGAGATAGTGATTCTTTGATTCCTATTGAAGTTAAAGCTAATGATAATTCTACTGTATCTTTAAATAATTTGATTAATAGTAATTTGTATAAGGATATTAAGTATGGTATTAAGTTGTGTAATAAGAACATTGGTTTTAATGGTAAGTTTTATACATTTCCTTATTTTATGGCTTTTTTACTTAAAAGATTTTTGAGAGAGAAATAGTTATGTTTCTTTTTTTGCTATAATTTATAAAAAATTAGCAAATAATTATTGACATTGCTAAAAAATAGTAATATAATTGCTTTAGCATTCATAAATTGGAATTGCTAAGGAAGTGATATCATTGATAACTGAAAGACAAAAGGATATATTAAAGATTATTGTTGAAGAATATATTAGTACTGCAAGACCTATTAGTTCTTCGGCGGTTTGTGCTAAGTTAGATTGTTCTAGTGCTACTATTAGGAATGAGATGGCTCATTTGGAAGAACTTGGTTATTTGGAGAAAAATCATTTTGCTTCAGGGCGTATTCCTAGTGAGGTCGGATATAGGTTTTATGTGGATAATTTAATGAAACCTAAGGAAATGACTGGGGAGGATATGTTGAAGTTACAGACTATTTTTCGAAATAATTCTTTAGATTTATCTGATACTATTAAGAAGAGTATTGAGATTGTATCGGAGATTACTAATTATACTTCTATAGTTCTTGGTAATAGTGCTCGGGATAATAGATTAAAACAAGTAGAAATAGTTCCTTTAGATGGTAATAAGGTTCTTACGATGGTTATTACTGATAAGGGTGTTGTTGAACATAAGAATTTGTATTTACCTAATAGTGTTTCTATTGAGGATGTAAGGAAGACTGTTGAGCTTATTAATAAGATGTTGGTCGGTACGGCGATTAATGAGGTAAGTGAGAAGTTAGAGTATGAGATTAAACCTATTATTGGTAAGTATGTTGTTCAACATGAGATATTATATAATGCTTTTTATGATGCTTTTTCTGAATTTAGTAACAAGGCTAATGATGTTAAATTTGTTGGTAGGAATAATTTTTTGAAACAGCCTGAGTTTTCTAATATTGATAAGGTAAAAGAAATATTATCTAAGTTTGATGATGTTTCTAGTATTAGGGAAGAAGAGAATAATGGTATTAATATATATATTGGTAGCGATAGTGATATATCTGATGATGTTTCGGTTATTAAGACTAGATATGACTTTAATGGCGAAGAGGGTACAATAGCGATAGTTGGTCCTAAGAGAATGGAATATGATAGAGTAGTTAGTTTACTTGATTATATAAAAGATAATATTGGAGGTAATGATGGAAAATAAGTATAAAGATAAAAATAAAAAGAAAGATAAGAAATATGAACATAATGAAGAGAAGTTTAAACATAACGAACATAAGAGTGAACATAATGAAGAGAAGTTTAAACATAATGAAGAGATAAATAAATGTGAATGTAACAAGGATAGTGAGTGCTCTTGTAAAAAGGATTCCAATAAGGAATGTAAATGTGATGAGAAAAGTATAAATGAGGATAAGGTTTTAATTGCAGAATTAAATAAAAAGATTAAGGTTCTGGAAGAGGCTTATTTGAGAGAAAAGGCTGAGGTTGCTAATTATAAGAGGAGAAAAGATGAAGAAGTTAATAAGATGTTAAAATATAAAAATGAAGATATTTTAAAGGATTTTCTTCCTATAATGGATAATTTTGAACGTGCTATTAAGATGGATGATAATGATTTGAGTGATGAGGTTTCTAAGTTTTTGGAAGGTTTTAAGTTAATTTATTCTAATACTTTAAATTTGCTTAATAGATTTGATATTAAGGAGATAGAAGCTTCTGGGTTAGAGTTTGATCCTACTTATCATCATGCTGTTCTTACTGAACACGATGAAAATAAGCCTGCTGGTGTAGTTCTTGAGGTTCTGCAGAAAGGATATATGTATAAGGATAAGGTAATTAGACCTGCTATGGTGAAGGTTAATGAATAAAGATAATATTAGAGAAATAGTATATATATTGGTAGCGATTGTAGTAGCGATTATTGCAGTTAATTTGTTTATTTGGTTACTTCCTTTTATTCTTATCGCTTTATTAGCGTTATTTATATATGGTGCTATTAAGAAGAAAACTAATAGTTATAGTGATAAAAAAAATAAAAAGAAGAGTAAGAGGATTGTTATTATAGATGAAGAGAGTGATTGATGGGCAATGTTAGATATATAGTTTTAAATATTCTTGATATTATGATTATCCTTGAAATTATGGTTATTTATATAGAAAGAGTTATTAAGATATAGAATATTAGTTAAATAATAATTGGAAGGCCTTGATAGAATGAGTCTTTAAGTTAAAATATAATTAAATTTGTAAAGGAAAGGTGAATATATATGAGTAAAATAATTGGTATTGATTT
>CASEAD010000072.1 GCA_949285775.1 uncultured bacterium | reverse complement strand
TGAATAATTTATTTTTCTTAATATCATATATACAAAAAGAAAACATTCCTCTTAATTTCTTTAAGATATCATATCCCCATTCTTCATAACCATGTACTAATACTTCGGTATCTGTTTTAGTAGTAAAGGTATGATTAGATAGTTCTTTTTTTATATCTTGATAATTATATATTTCTCCATTAAAGACTACTAATATAGTTTTATCTTCATTATATATAGGTTGGTTACCATTATCGGATAAGTCTATTATAGATAGTCTTCTTTGTCCTAAGGCAACATATTTATCTACATATATTCCTTCAGCATTAGGTCCTCTATGTTTTATTTTATCATTCATTATATGGATTAAATTTTCTTTATTTTTAATCTTACTTACTATTCCATTTATACCACACATGTACATCACCACATTTAGTATAGCAAAAAAAAAGATAAAATTAAATACTTTATCTTAAATTGACATTTAATAGACACGGAAGTCTATTTCTTTTATGTTGTTTTTTCTTAAGAAATTATTTGTTTTAGAGAATGGTTTACTGCCAAAGAAGCCACGTGATGCGGATAAGGGTGATGGATGAGGGGATTCTATTATATAATGTTTAGGATTAGTAATCAAGTTCTTTTTGCTTCTAGCAAAATTACCCCATAATATAAATACGACAGGAGTCTCTTTTTCATTTATTTTCTTGATAATTGCATCAGTAAATTTTTCCCAACCTATATCTTTATGACTTGCTGCTTTATCTTTTTCTACGCTTAAAACAGCATTAAGTAATAATACTCCTTCTTTAGCCCAACATTCTAAGTTACCTACGTTTGCAGGTGGTATTCCTAAGTCATTATATAATTCTTTATAAATATTTATTAGACTAGGTGGTAATTTAATACCATTAGAAACAGCAAAGGCAAGACCATTAGCCTCTCCTTCTCCATGATATGGATCTTGGCCTAATATAACTACTTTAACATTATCATAATCAGTTAAAGATAGGGCTCTTAATATTCTACTTTTAGGAGGGTAGCATGTTTTTACTTTATATTCATGATTAATAAACTTAACAATATTTTTAAAATATTCTTGATGATATTCTTCATCTAATATATTATCCCAATTATTTCCTACTAATTCCATATTAATTCACTCCATTTATATAATCATTATTAGTTGGGCAATTAGATTCGCCATTACTTGTAATAGTATAGGTAACTTTGGAAGTATCTTCTTCTATTTCTCTATTAATTGTTATCTCACAATATCCTATATTTTCACTATCTCTAGGATTAAGAATAACTTTTCTAGAAGATTCTTCGCTAGAATTTCCTGTTAAATATCCATTGCTTACTAAAGTTTGTAAATTAATAGTTATTTCTCCTCCATCAATATTAATTAATTCACTAGTAATATTACCATTATCATCATACTTATATAATTCAACAGTACCATTGCTGTAATATATTTCTTCAAATAATTCTATACTTGCGGTGTTAATATTACTAACCATTATTTTATAAGCATTCTCTTTACTAGCATTCATACTATTAATTACACTAGGTACTGTAATACCAGTTAGCAACGCTATTATAACTATGACTGCTAAAACTTCTATTAAGGTGAATCCTTTATTATTTAATTTCATCTTATCACTCTCACTAGAGTAATTATATAATAATTATATTTCTTTGTAAAGTATCTAATCTATTCTAAAGGGATTATCTACAGTACCTTCACCTGATGATACTACGACGTTATTCTTAAGGGATATAGAAGGTCTAACACCTAACGAATAAGATATATCATTAAAAAGAACTTGACCATATGTACCTGAATTAATTCCACGAATATAATTATATGTGTTACTTGATGGAGAAAATGTCCACCAATTGCTATTTACATACAAATAATATGAAATATTATAGATATTATATTTAGAACCAGCAAGCATAACTTCATCTATCGTAAGTAACCCTACGGGATAATCTAAATCTCCATTTCCATTGCTTTCATTTACCGTAAATATATCTACTTCTCTACTACAGTTTAAACTTGGTTCATATGTACTATAAG
>CASEAD010000071.1 GCA_949285775.1 uncultured bacterium | reverse complement strand
GATTCTGTTGGTACTTTTATGAATTATTTGAGAACATTAGGGATTAGTGATGATGAGATAAAGATTGTTACTTATAAGTTTGTTACTGATTGTGTTAGTGATGAAGAGTATGCAATTTTATATGGGGATAAGTTTAAATATTTATATGATAATGGTAGGTTAGATTTTGCTGTTAGTGATATTAAGTTACTTAGTAGGTATTGGGAGAATATATTAAGTAATATTGTTAGTAATAATCCTCATCATTTAGGAATAGAATTAGATTATTGTTCGGGGTTTTATTGGGAAGATAGGAAGTTAAGTTATGATGATTCTGTTATAGGATATAATGCTACTTGTGTAAGTAATGGTGATAAGAGTGCTATATCTTTATATGATAATGGTATTGATTATGAGTATACTACTAAAAATGGAGTGATATATCCTGATGATATTTATTATATTATAATGGACTATGTTTCTGTTAGTTTTGATACTGATGAAGAGGTTTATGTTTATGGTAATAGAGAGAGGCTTACTTGTAAGGAATTGGGTATAAGTATAAGTAATGGTAAGAGTAGATAGAAGGAGTAGTGATAATATGCCAGAGTTACCTGAGGTTGAGACGGTTAGGAGGAGTTTAAAATTAAAGTTAATTGGTAAGAGGATAGAGGGGGTAAGGATATATTATGATGGTGTTATAGAGTATCCTGATGTTTCTAGTTTTAAGAGGAAAATTATTGGGGAGGTTATTAGGGATATTAAGAGATATGGTAAGTGGTTGATATTTGTTTTGGATGATTATTATTTATTGTCTCATTTGAGGATGGAAGGTAAGTATTTTTTTAGAGATAAGGATGAGAAGGTATATAAGCATGAACATATTGTATTTGAGTTAGATGATGGTAGTGAACTTAGGTATATGGATGTTAGGAAGTTTGGGAAGATGTGGCTTATTAGGAAAGAGGATATTAAGAAGATTGGTCCACTTGTTTCTTTGGGATTAGAGCCTTGGGATGATAAGTTGACTGTTAGTTATTTAAAAGATAAATACAAGAAAAAAAGATTAGCTATTAAGAGCGTTATATTGGATCAGAGTATTATTGTAGGAATTGGTAATATATATGCTGATGAGATATTATTTTTATCTGGTATTGATCCTTTAAAGAGGGCATGTGATCTTGGAGATAGAGAGTTAGATAATATTATTAAATATACTAAGGTAGTGTTAGAAAAAGCTATAAAAAAGGGTGGTACTACAATAAGGAGTTATACTTCTGTTAATGGTATTCATGGCTTGTTTCAACAGGAATTGAATGTTCATTGTAAAGAGGGAGAAGCTTGTCCTAAATGTGGTAATATTATAATGAAAATTAAAGTTGGTGGAAGGGGGACTTATTATTGTTCTAAATGTCAGAAATAGAAAAATAATAATTTATGTGAAGATTACTTGATTTTTACAAGTTTTTTTGTTATACTTTGTTTATAATATGAGGAGGATAGTATATGGATAGTAATCAAGTAAATGATGGTGTAATAAAGAATAATGAAAGAAAGGGTAGGGGTCTTTTTTATGGTGTAATTGCACTTGCTGTATTTATAATAATGGCTGTGGGAGCAACGTTTGCGTATTTTGCTGCTACGGCTGCTAGTGCTAATAATTCTATAACTACTGGGTCAACATCTTTGAGTTTATCTCTTTTGAGTTATGAGACTGCTTGGAGTAAGACTGATTTAATTCCTGTAGATACTCCTATAGTTCAGTATGCTTTTGCTCAACAAGATGATACTACAAGAAGACAAGTTCAGACATGTTATAATAGTGAGAGTGTAGAGGTTGACTGTGCTGATGAGAGTGTAGATGAGGCGAAGACTGTTACTAATTATGTTGAAGGTTTAAATAATACGATGTGTGTTGATGATTATGGAAATTCAGTTTGTAGTGTTTATGTTTTTCAGGTAATTAATGATAATGCATCACCTCAGACTATGACTTTTAGTGTAGCTAGTTATCTTAATACTTTTACTAATTTACAAGCTATGGCTTATGAGTTGTCAATAGGTAATTCAGATGATTATAATTCTACGGAGAATAATAATCAGGAGGGTGATCCGGAAGAGCTTACTGTAATGAATGGTAGTACTCCTTTGGAGCCACAAGAGTATACGGCTATATATGTAAATAGAAAGGGTGTTTCTAAACAATTGTTAAAATATTCTTCTGGTGATAGTGAAGCTGACGCTGTTGATAGGCCTTTGGTTAGAGTGGAAGATGGTACAGCGGATACAACAGATATTTCTATGAGAAGTACGGAGATTGCTAATGGTGTTGAGATTGGTAGTGGTGAAACAAGGACTTATGCTATTGTTTTATATATTCATAATTTGACTACTGCTCAACCAGAAGATGAAAATTCTTTATTTCAGGGTTCTATAAATGTTACAACTGGTGATGGTACTACTGGTGTAAGTGGTTTCATTAGTGCTGCTGGTAGTGGTGAAGAACTTGAACCTTAATATTGATAATTTTTGATGAAGATATAATAGTGATGATGGATATTTCATCACTTTTTGTTTTGGTGTAAATGTCTATTTATTAATTGACTTTTAGTGTATTTTTTGATATTATTGGTATAGTAGAGGGAGGATTAGTATGAATGAAGATAGGGATAATACTGTTAAAGATAGTGGTGAATATCTTGCAGAGAATAAGAAAAGTAATTTATTTAATATAATTATAGGTATTGCTACTTTATTAATTGCTATATTAGGTGCAACATTTGCATATTTTTCTGCTACTGCTACTAGTGCGGAAAATGATGTTAATTTAAAATCTGCTTATCTTAGTATTTCATATGATGGTGGTACTAAAATTGAAGCTGATGAACTAATTCCGTCTTCTTTGAATGTTGCGTTAACTGAGTATCAAAAGACTGATGGTAGAAGATGTATTGATGCTAAGGGAAAACAAGTCTGTTATGTTTATCAGTTTACTATTTCTAGTGAATTAACGGATGCTGGTACTACTGATATTATTGGTTCGGTTAGAGTGAATACTAATGGTTTTGAAAATTTGAGTTATGTATTATATGAAGTAACATTTGCAAGAGATGATGAGGGCGCTATTATTTTGGATCAATGGGAAGATGAGGAACCTATTGAGCGTGTTGAGGAATATAGGTTAGTTCAAACTAATTTTACTGAGGCTGATACTAATCCTGATATAATAGGTAGTAATTATGAAGATGTAAGGTTTAATAAGTTTTTGCAGCCAGTTGATAATTTAGATGAAGATGGACATTTTTTAAATACTACTTATCCTGTTGCTTGTTTGTTTGGATATAGTGCTGATTATGAGGGTAAGCCTATTGATGATGCTTCTAGGTGTAGTTCTCTTTCTATAACTAATGGGGAGGAACATGTTTATCAGTTAGTTATATGGTTAGAGGAGACTGGTAGTATTCAACATGAGCAGAGTAAGGAGTTTGCGGGTACTGTAAGTATTGATGTTAATGGTGGTATGGATTCTACTGGTTATGAGGATGGTCATATTACTGGTAGTTTAGAATAGGAAAAGAGGGTATTATTTTGTTAATTGTACCTTTCTTTTTTATTTAATAATATATATTTTTTCATTGCTTTTTTGGTTGTTTTTTGGTAATATATATTGTAGAGGATAAGGTGGTGGTATATTGAATAGTTCTGCAGGTACGGGCAAGAAGGATATATTTTATATTGTAGTATTGATTTTGACTTTTGTAGTAGTGCTTGTGGGGGCTACATTTGCAATATTTATTTATCTTCGTAGTCAAGAGGAGGGTAGTAGTGCTGTTTATACTGGAACCTTATCTATTGAATATATTAGTGGTAATATTATTAATTTGGGGGCTTTATATCCTATTGAGGAACCTAGTTTTGAAGAAACGGAGAATGTTTATAGAAATACTTTTATGGTATCTAGTACGGGTAGTTTGGATAGTTTAATTGATATTAATTTAAATTTGAATACGAATGAGTTTTCTAATGATACTCTTATGTATAATTTATATAATGTTGATGGTGAAGTTATTGCTAATGGGGTTATTTATGGTAGTGGAGTAAAGACGCTTGCTAGTAGTATTACTTTAGAGAATGGTAAAACTGAAGAATATGTTCTTATGATTTGGATTAATGAAAATAATGAGAATCAAAATATGGAAATGAAAAAATCTTTAACGGGATTTATTGAAGTTAATGCTAATCAAAAAATTGAATAAGAGGTGTTGAAATGAATGATGATAAGAAAAATATGAATTTTTCGGATTTATTTGCAGAAGTATCTAATGATAGTGATGATACTAGTGAGGATAAGCAAACTTTTGGTTCTATATTGTCTTCAAGTAATAATAATGAAGTTAAAAAGGAAGAGTTGTCTTTAAATAATATTTTTAATGAAATTAATAATTCGAGTATTGAAAAAAGCGAGGATAGTTTTTCATTTAATACTTTTGTTGAGGAAGAAAAGAAAAATGATGAGAGTAGTAAGGTAGAAGAAAGTAATCCGTTTATAGATAATGATAAAGAAGTAGATAGTAAAGATAATGTTGTAGAGGATAAGAGTGATAGTAATGAGGGAATATTCTTTAATGAAGATGATAGTAAGGTAGAAGAAAATAATCCATTTATAGATAATAGTAAAGAAGTTAGTCCCTTCTTTGTAGATAGTAGTGATGGTAATATTGCTAATAATCCTTTCTTTGATAATAAATTGAATTTGGATCAGAGGAATAATTTTAGTAATGAAAATAAGATAGATCTTTCTAATAGTAAGCATTTTAATGTAAAGGTAGTTAAGAAGAAAGAGCCATTAATTAAGTTTATTTTAGGGGTATTATCTTATGCTGTATTTATTTGGTTATTGCTTATTGGTATTACTTTACTTATATATGTTGCTGATATTAAGATTAGGGCAATGAGGGGAGATTATACTCCTCCTAAATATAATGCTTATGTTGTTCTTACTGGTAGTATGCTTCCTGAGATACAGATACAGGATGTTGTTATTACTAAGAGGGTAGATGTTGAAGATTTAAAGGAAGGGGATATTATTACTTTTGTATCGTCTGATACTAGGTTTGAGGGGACTGTTATTACGCATAGGATTGTTAATGTTTATCATGATGCTAGTACTGGGGAATATTCTTTTCAGACTAGGGGTGATAATAATAATGTTCCTGATAGTGCTTTGGTACAACCTTCTAATATTTATGGTAAGGTTATATTAAAGATTCCTAAGTTGGGTTATTTACAGATGTTTTTAGCTAGTCAAGGTGGTTGGATAATTGTTATTTTGATTCCTTGTTTAGTTGTTATTTCTTATGATATTGTTAAATTAATAAAGAATATAAGAGGTAAGAAATATAAGAAGCTTAAGGTTACTAAATAGGTGAGGAGTATGAAGACTAATTTATTTAAGGTAAGAGAAAAGAAAGAGAAAAAAATAGTTATAGAGGAAGAAAAATATAAGAATCCTTTAATTCTATTTTTTATAAGACATAAGAGTTTTATTTTAATGTCAATAGGTTTGTTACTTTTGTGTATTATACTTATTAGTGTTGGGTTGGCATTTTCTTTATTTGGTAGTTCATCTGATTTTGATATTACTTATATTGAGGGGGATGAGATTATTCAGCCTAATCCTGATGTTGATGATGAAGATGTTATGGAGGAACTTACTGGAGTAGGTACTGAGGGGGTTGTGGTATTAGTTGATAGATTTATGACTAGTGATGGAGATATTATTACGTATTTTTCTGATGGTGTTTCTATTGTGGTTGAGGCTGATGGAACTATATATAAGGTTTATCCTACTAGTAGTGGGGAATATGGGGTTGATAGAAATGGTAATTATTTAGATGATGCAGTTAGGGGGAGAGTTACTTCTAGGAGTGAGACTTTAGAGGGTAATACTATTATTACATATTATTCTGATGGTAGTGCTCAGGTTGAACATAATGGTGTTATTATTTATGTTAGAGATAGTGATAATATAGAGAGAGAGTCTAATTTTAGTGAGGTTATTCCTAGTGGGGTTAGTATAGAAAGTAATAATAGTAATATAAATGGTTTTTCTGTTATAGAATTTAGTGATGGGACTTATCTTATTATTAGTGGAGATAATAAATATATTGTTAATAGGAATACAGAAGTGAGTGTTAGTGATAATGATGTTAGTTATGATAGATATAATTCTTTTGGTACTATTGATGAGACTCAATTAGATGATGGTAATACTATTACTTATTTTGAAGATGGTTCTGCAGTAATTAAAGATATAGATGGTAAGTATATTTATGTTAATAAGAGTGGGGATATTGTAGTTAAGGATAATAAGATATATGAGATTATTACTAATGATAGGGGTGATAGTACTTATAGTAAGAGATGTCCTGATGGTAATGTTATAACTTATTATGATAATGGGGCTGCGGTTATTACTGATGTTGGTGGTAATAAGTCTTATGTAGAAGATAGTGGAGATATTATATATAATAGTAGTGGTAATATTTCTTCGGTTTTAGATGATGTTAGTTCGGTAATATCTTCTGGTAAGATGGAGACTGGAGAGAGTGTAACTAATTTTGATAATGGTAAGTCAGAGATAATTAATAGTGATGGTAGTAGTTATATTATAGATAGTACAGATATAAAATTGGTAGAAGATAGTGATAGTAATGATGAAGAAGAGCCAAATGATGATGTTGGGGATGATGATCCTGGCAATGGTAATGGAACTGGTGGGGGTACTATAGATACTAGTGGTATTTATGTTAGTGATGCGGAAAATACTTATAATTATAGTATGTCTATTGAAACAACAACTTTTATTATTAGAAATAAGGATAGTGCTACTAGGGAGTTTAGGATAGTTATTGAGGAAGTTGATGATTATTCTAGATATAATACTTCTAGATTAGAACCTAGATTTGTTAAGTTTCAGGCTGTTATTGGTGGAGAGTATGTTGCTCCTACTAGTCTAGATAGTAATGTTTGGAATGATAGTGATGGTAGTGTTAATTATGTAATATACGATGGTGTTGTTAGGGCTAGGTCTACTGTTAGTGTTAATTTATCTTTGTATGTTGATTATGCTCCTTTGGATAATAGTTATCAAGATAAGGGTTTTATTGGTACTATTAAGGTTTATTTAATTGCGGATGATGAGTAGGTTCTAATTTTAGCTTGTTTTGTCGAATGTGATGATTAATTATTTTATTAATGGTATTATATAATAAAAGTAAAGGAGAATGTATATGCCAAATAAGATAATTGTTTTTGATATTATTGATGAGATGATAGATAATATTAATTATATTAGGATGAATACTCATATTGATTTATCTGCTAAGGATAAGAGTAAGAATTAAAATAAGGTACCTTTTTAGTGGGTATCTTTTTGTTTAGGAGGGATTTGATAATATGAAAAAGTTATTTAGTAGTGAGATGGTTTGTCCGGGGCATCCAGATAAGTTGTGTGATAAGATTGCTGATAGTATTTTAGATGATTATTTATCTCATGATAAGGATTCTAGGGTGGCGATAGAGGTTAGTGTTAGTTATAAAAGAGTATTTATAATGGGGGAAGTTAGTAGTAGGTGGGTTAGTGATATAGAGAATATTGCTAGGAATGTGATATGTGATATTGGTTATGATAATGATATTTTTGGTTTTAATGGAAATAATGTGGATATTATTATAGATATTAATAAGCAATCTAGTGATATTTCTAATTGTGTTAATAAGGATGATATTGGAGCTGGAGATCAGGGTATTATATATGGATATGCTTGTGATGAGACGGATTATTATTTGCCTTTAGGTTATGTTATTGCTAGTAAGTTAGCATCTAGGTTGGAAGAGGTTAGGAGAGATAATATTATTCCATATTTAAGAGTTGATGGTAAGATGCAGGTTACTGTGGAATATGATGATGATAAAGTAGTTAGGGTTGATACTGTTATATTATCTGTACAGCATGATGAGATTGATATGGGGTTATTAAGGAAAGATATTGAACGTGAAGTAATTAGAAAAGTAATACCTGATGATATGTTAGTTAATACTAAGTTATATATTAATCCTAGTGGTAGGTTTGTTATTGGGGGACCTGTTGGGGATACTGGTCTTACTGGTAGAAAGATTGTAGTTGATACTTATGGAGGTTTTGCGAAGCATGGTGGTGGTGCTTTTAGTGGTAAAGATTATACTAAGGTAGATAGGAGTGCGGCTTATTATGCTAGATATGTATGTAAGAATTTAGTAGCGGCAGGAGTAGCGTCAAAGTTGGAATTACAGGTTAGTTATGCGATAGGAATATCTAAGCCTATTTCTATAAATATAGATGCTTTTGGGACTAATAAGGTTAGTTATGGTAAGATAATGGATATTATTGATGAGTTATTTGATTTTAGTCCTCGTAATATGATTGAGGAGTTAGATTTAAAGAATATTAAATATAGTGGGTTATCTAATTATGGACATTTTATGCATGAGGATTATTCTATGGAGAGGTTAGATAAGGTAGATGAGATAAGAGAGTATTTAGTGTAGTATTTATATGGGAGGTATTATGGATAAGAATAGTGATAAATATTTTGAAATTTTAAATGATATTAAAAAGACTTTAATAGTTACTAGGAATAAAATGGTTGAAAATGCTAATAAGGACTTGATTTAGATGTATTATAATATTGGCTTAAAGTTAATTGAATATAATAAATGGGGATCGTCATTTATAGATAATTTAGCTAAAGATTTGAAAATTGAGTTTCCAACTTTGAAGGGAATGTCTGCTAGAAATTTAAGATATATGCAGAAATTTGCAACTGAATTTGATAATGATGAATTTTTGCAACATCATGTTGCAAAAATACCTTGGTCTTCTTTAACAACTATTATGGATAAAGTAAAAGATAAAGAACAAAGAAATTGGTATATTATAGAATCTAATAAAAATGGGTGGTCTAGGCCTATTATTATTCATCAAATTGCTAGTAAGTTATATGAGAGGCAGGCTATACCATATAATAAAATAACTAATTTTGATAAGACTTTGCCTTTGGGTATAAGTGATAAAGCAAGAGAGATACTTAAAGACCCTTATATTTTTGATTTTATCACTGCGGAAAAAGGCTTAAAGGAAGTAGAGATTGAAAATGAGTTGATGTCTAATATAACTAAGTTATTATTAGAATTGGGACAAGGTTTTGCTTTTATAGGAAGACAATATCATTTAGAAATAGATGATGAAGATTATTATTTAGATCTTTTATTTTACAATTTAAAGGTTAGATGTTATGTTGTAATAGAATTAAAGGTAACTGAGTTTAAACCTGAGTATGTTGGTAAACTAAACTTTTATTTAAGTGCAGTGGACAAATATATTAAATGTGATGAAGATAATCCTACATTTGGAATTTTATTGTGTAGAGATAAGAAAAAAGT
>CASEAD010000070.1 GCA_949285775.1 uncultured bacterium | reverse complement strand
TCTCTTATTATAATCAATTTTTTCTCTATTACACATTGTCTTTTCTTCATAATCCATTAATTCTCTAAAAATAATATTATCAATTCCAAATTTTTCATAAAATTCAATATAAGAAGCCATACCATTAACATCATGTATGCCATCTTTTAATAAGATACAACTAAGTCTAGGTCTTAAACCATGTTCTAATGCATAAGGTATAATCTTTTCTAAATCTTCATTACTGCAATACCCTCTATTATATCTCATAATTTTTTTATTAATTTCTTCATCGTAATGAGCTTTACTGATATTTAAATGGTCAAATTTATTATCTATTAAACAATCTAAAATTGTCTTACCATCTTGTTTTTTTAGTAAAGCACTACCATTAGTAGTAATCGTTCTTTTTCTTATATTATGTTTATCAATAAGTTCAACTATTTTTTTAAAGCGTGGAGAAAGTGTAGGCTCTCCTCCTGTAATAGAAACACTAACATTAAGTGGTTCTATATAAGTTAGTACTTCATCTAATCTTTTATAATATTCTAAATCGTCTTCAATCTTTGGTTTTTTATATGCTAAAGCCATATTTTCATATCTTAACTGTGCAACACAAAACTTACAATCAGCATTGCAATAATCATCTACAAAAATAGATAAATTAACATTACTATAAACCTTTCTATTTTTACCTTCAAAATTAAAATCAATTAAGTTTTTTGTATTAATATCATAATTTTCTTGTCTAGTATATCTATCTTTTTCAAATTCATTCATTTTATTTTACCTCCATTAAAGTTTTATTATCATATCCATTATCTAATTTACCATCAGGATAAATTACAAATTCACGAATAATACTATTATCAACAATTTCTTTTTCTTTGTAACATTTAACTAAATAATCATTAAACTGATAAACTTTTACTGTATAATACATTCCTTCCATTGTTTTTAATAATTTAAACTCTTTATTGTCTTCTATTTCTTTAAAAATAGTATTAATATTTACATAACTATCTTTTTTATATGGTAAAGGAATTAATTCTCTAAACATAACTGTTTTTATTCCTAGGTTATTATAAAAATCTTTAAACTCTAATATAGTATTTAAATCATTGACTCCTTCTTTTAATAAATTGCAAGATAGTCGAATTTCAATATCATTTACATTGGCAAAAGTTGCTATTTTTCTTAAATTATTATTATTACTATCTTTTATATTAATATTCATTATCTTAGAATTTTCATCATCATCTATTACCATCCTAGATATATTGATATTATTTAAAACATTGTTTTCTAACATATACTGTATAAGTGGTTTACTATCAACTTTATCTAATAAGTGACTACCATTAGTTGAAAAAGTACGTATTTTAAATTTTTTATCTTTTATCTTTTTTAAAGTAGGTATTAAACGATTACTAATAGTTGGTTCTCCTCCTGTAATAGTAATCCAAGGTTTAATATTCTTAAAAAAATCTAAATAATAATCTAACGAATCATAATATTCTTTATCATTTAATTCTTTAGAACTAAGACATCTGTTTTCAAAGTTATTCATACAAAAATGACAAGCTGCATTACACTTCTTAGTTACATAAATAGAAAGTTGAGCATCACTAAAATATTTATATTTTTTATTATTTATAGTTAATTCTTTTGTAGAGAAAACTTCGACATTACTTGTTTCCTTACGAATATCATTAATTGGTGTAAACTTAATTGTATTCACTATTTCAACATCCTTTCATAATTGCTTCTTGCGATTAAATCTTTATTAAAGCATTTACCATCACAAGCATATATAAACCAATCGTCTATATTTTGAACTATTACTGGCTTATCATATTCTTTATTGTTTTCTAACTTTCCATAGCTTTGTAAATAAAAGATGTTAGAAATATTTTCTAAGTGATAATCTTTAATTAAATCTCTTAACCATTCATCTTCGTGTCTTAATCGTACATTTAGAATAATATTGACATTATCAACAAATTCTATAGAGGAGTAATAGTCTAAAGCTTTTTCTAATATTTTATTATACATATTATATAACCAGTAATTAATACTTATTTTAATATCAATAGGTATTTGATATTCTTTATAAAAATTTACAAGTCTTTTTAAATGTTTATCTAATAAAATTCCATTAGTTAAAATAATAATCTTATCACATCTTTTGGTACTTCTTGCATACTCCATAAAAAGATATATGTCTTCATGTAATAAAGGTTCCCCGCCTTCTAATTGTAATTCAAAATGTTTTTCTTTAGAATCTATAATTTGTTTAAAGGTATCAAAGTTCATAAAAGTATGTTTAGAAGAGTCTGACCACATACAGCAAAATTCACAATTGGCATTACAATTATTAGTAATATTAATATATTGTCTTATTTTATTAATTTTCATATAAATGATTCCTCCTAATATATTTAATAATTTCTGTATCTAGATAAGTAGATAAATTATTATTACCTTTAAGTATCATTTCTCTAATTTTAGTAGAAGATATTTCATTTTCCTTTATATTAGTTATGATAATATTATCTTTATAGTCTTTATATTTATCTAATAAAGTCTTTATATTAAAAGTATCTCTTTTAATAATTAATAATTTGTTATTAGATAAAATATCTAGGCCATTCTTCCACTTATCTATATAGCTTAGATTATCAGCTCCACAGATAAAGTATATCTCATCATTTTTATATTTGTTTTTAAAGTAATTAAGAGTCTCACAAGTATAAATAACATGGTCTTTTAATTCATAACTACTAACTTCTAAGTTATTGCTGTCACACATTAACTTAAGCATCTCTAATCTTACTTTGTCACTTAAAAGATTATTCTTATACTTATATTTACTACCTGTGGGTACAAAGATAACTTTATCGACATAACCTTGTTTGATTAATTCTTTGGCGATTTTTTTATGCATCTTATGAGGAGGATTAAAACTTCCTCCGAATATTCCTATTTTCATATTTTTTTCTCCTTTCGTAAAGTGAGTATTTTTTCTTTACCATTTAGTAATGGTTTAAGTGATTCTTTGTTGTGTAAGGCATTGATGATTTGTGCTATATTTTCAGAACAATCTACTGTATGATGCCATTCTTTGTTTCTATATTCTTC
>CASEAD010000069.1 GCA_949285775.1 uncultured bacterium | reverse complement strand
GTAATAGTAATGGAATTCTTTCTTCTAGTTCATTAGGGGGAACTATTATTGATAACAGTGGTACTTTAAATCTTGGTACTAGTAGTTCTTCTGCTTTTAAAATATTAAATAATGATACAGTAAATGATAATGGTTATACTATAAATAATCAAAGTGGTGCTACTTTAAATATAAAGGGGATTTCTGAGTTTAGAGCGTATGATAGAGGAATTGCTAATTATGGAACACTTAATATAAGCGGTGGTAATATTTACTTAAATTCAGGATACTCTGGTACTAATCTTATTGGATTATATTCAGGTTCTAAAACAACTATAAGTGGTGGTTATATTTATAACTATTCGTCAGGAAATGGTATATATTTCTTTAATTCTAATGCTTCTTTAACCATAAGTGGTGGGCAAATTCATTCGGAAGGTGACTATGCTATTAATAGTTCAGCTTATGGTGGAACAATTGATATGAGTGATGGAAGAGTACAAGTTGTTGATGGTATTGCATTTTCTGTTGGATCTAGTGGTACATTTAATATGAGTGGTGGTACTATAAGTAGTATTACTGATAGTGGTATATCAGATTTTACGTTGGCTTCTCAAGCTGATCCTTTAGTTTATCTTTCGGGTTCTGCTAAATTTAATATGACGAATGACTCTAGAATTTATTCTAGAGGACCTTATGCTGTAGCAACGACTACTAGTTATACTGGTACGGTTACTATTAATGCTACACCATTGGAAAGCGGATATGGACAGAATGCTGCTAATATTACTACTTCATCATCATCTGTTACCAAACCTGGTATTCATTTTCCATCGACATCTGGTACATTAAATATTCAGAATGGGTTAATTTATACTCATAGAAACGGTGTTTATACTGTTGGTACTACTAATATAACTGGTGGTACTATAAGAGTTAATGCGGGGGCTTCTGATGTTGCCAATCATGTAGCACTTAATATTGGAAGTACAAGCAGGAATGTAACTATTGGTACTAGTAGTGGTAGTGCATATACGCCTATAATTTGGAATGATGGAACAGCAACAGCAATTTATGTTCAAAATGGATTTACTGGGAATTTATATTTATATACTGGTGTTATTTATAGTAGTGGTAGTACAACTATAACGGGTGCTTTAGGAACTGCTGGTAATGCGTTAAGTATGTATGGTAGTGGTACTGTTAGAGTATATAAAGCGTTTATTGAGTCGGTAAATGGTCGTGGTATACAGATATCTAATGGTACGTTATTGCTGAATGATTTTGGCACAAATACAACCTCTAGTAATGGGGCGTATGTAGCGTCAGTGAATAAAGGAGCATTGTTTGTTTCAGCATCAAGTAGTGTTGATGTGGCGGTTGGTTCTCTTAAAACTACGGCTACTGAACCTGGTCCTACTATTATGACAGGTGGATCTGGTATGCATGCAATAGCAGGAGAAGGCAGTTATAAAAGTGTTAGAATTAGAGCTGGTAGAATATATGCACGAGGTAGTAGTCTGTTTTCTTTAAGTAATATTGTAACATATTCTGGTACTGCTTCAAGCGGTGGTTTTACTAATACTTGGTCTCAAGGTGCGGGTTGTACTACTAGTGGAGGAACTGATAGTACACATCTTTGTCTTGATGATAATTTTAGTATTACTTATACATATAAACAGACAATTAGAGGTACGGGTTAGTATTTTTGTGAATAATTTAGAAAAGTTAATGTTTTATAGCATTAGCTTTTTAAAATTAATTGCTTTTTAGATAATTATATTATATAATTTTAGTATAGAGGTGATTTTAGTGAATAATAAGGGGTTTGCTATTACGGGAATTTTATATACTTTATTAATATTATTTTTGCTTCTTGTTGGTTCTTTTTTAGGAATTATGAGATCTAGGAATAATTATTTGGAGAAGTCTATTGTGTCTTTGGAGGATAGTTATGTAGGTGGAGAAGTTAATGATAGTTATAGTATTGATATAGCGGATTATACTGGTAAATATGAGTTTAGTACTGGAGATTCTCTTTGTTATTCTTATTTAAGTAAGGGTAATATTATTGATGTTAATGTAATAAAATATACTACAAGGGAATGTAATGAGATGGATAAGACTAATTTTGAACTTATTATGATATATAGTTTTGAGGATAGTGATTAGTAATGAAGTTTTTAACTAAATTAAAGAATGTAAATATTTATAGGTTGGTATGGGTAAGTTGTATTTTTTTGGTGCTTATTATAATTTTAATTTTAGTTATGAATTATAAGATTAATTATGAGTATTTAGATAGTAAATATTTATATTTTTATTATTGTGAAAGTGATAATCAATTATGTGTTACTGAAGTTCAGGATGATAGTTTAGATTTATATTCTATCTATGAATGTGGATATGATGATTGTCCTACTTTTACTAATGTTATTAATAATAATTATGTTTTATTGAGGGAAAAAGAAGATAGTTATATATTATATGATTATATGAATGATAGTATTATTAGTAATGGATATAGTGATTATAGATTTATAAATAATAATTATATTATTGTTACTAAAGGAGATAGGCAAGGGGTTATTGATTTAGAGAATAATATTGTAGTTGATATTAGTTATGAACAAATTGGTTGGTATACTAATGGAGTTTTGAATGGTTATAATTTGGAGGATATTGTTGCTAAGAAGAATGGTAAGTATGGCATTATTTCTTTTGAGACTGGTGAAGTTAAGGAACAATTTTCTTATTCTGAAGATCGTATAGAGACTTTATTAGTATTTATAGAGGCATAAGAAAATACGTATTTTGTTAGTTACGTATTTTTTTTCCTGTTATTTGTAATATTATAGATATTGTTATGTTTAATAGAGATAGGTAGAATAGGTTGGTATAGAGAGTAGTTGTAATTACATTTATAAATATTCTATAGTTATAGATTATGACATAATTAATTATTATATATAATAATACTGCTGTTATTATTGTTATTATTCCAGATATTAGGGTTATTTTACTTATTAAGTTTAGGTTTGATTTTAAGTTTTTATTTAATGTTATTAATATTAATAATAAGATAATTATGATTATTATTCCTAAGAAAGAATAAGTTTTGGTAAATAAATCTCTAAAGTTAATCATATTTGTAATCTCCTATATTAGTATTATATATTGTATCTAGTATGTATTGGGTATTATTTTTAGTATAATTAATCGCGTAATTACGTTCTTCTTGAGTTAAGTTATAATTTATTTCATTCATTATTTTATCTATATTATTTTCTACAATATCTATTATTTCTTGTTTTTTATATTTATAAGTTTCGTCTCCTGTTAGATTATAATCATAAATGCTATTTACTATATCTGTTATTATTTTATCAGCGGTATCATTTTCCATAATTTTTATAACTGTTTCTTCATCTAATTGTGTTAGTTTAAGTATGGTATTAAATATTTCTGTTTTATTGCCATTATCATCATAGACAAATCCCGATAATAAGTTGTTACTTATATTTATTTTTATGGATTCAGGACTTATTGATTTGGTTATAGATATATAGATATTGGTTATAATAATGGTAATTGTTAATATGGTTGCTAATATATTTATTAT